>JBGAKX010000001.1:0-10565 GCA_044224215.1 Blastocatellia bacterium | reverse complement strand
CTCGCGCGCGACGAATTTCTTTCGCGCTCCACGGGAATCGCTCAGGAGCAGCGCGATTTCAAGGAGAGCTTTGACCAGTTCATCGAAATCCACGACGAGGGCGGCCACGAACACTCGCCGATCGCCGGGTTCAAGAACTCGAAGGAGTATGACAAGGCCGCAAAAGAGGCGTCCGCCGAGGCAACGGTCGATCCCAAGGACGCGACTGCCAAGGCCGCGGAGGCAGAGTCGCACGCGGTCGAATCGGTCACCGAGGGGCATGCGCACGGCGCGGCCGAGACGACGGCGCTGTCGGATCCGGCGCACGAACTGATGCTCGCCGTCAGCTCGATGTGGGATGCCGAGCGATCGCTCGGCATCGGCGAGACGGACGTGGCAATTCCCCACGAACGCGCGGCGATCGACCACCTGAAGCGCGCGCAACGCGCCGTGCGCTATTTTCCGCGCGTCAAGGTGCAGACAAAGCCGGTGGACCTGAAGCGGCGATACGCGGGCGAGCTCGCCGACATCCGGAGCCGGCTCGAGCGTCTGGAGCGTCAGGAGCTGTCGCCCGAAGAGGCGGGATTGCGTGACGCGCTCGCGACCGTCATGGCGCTCTGCCGCGACGCGTCGGCGCTCGATCCCGAATCCTCTGCAGTCGACCGCGCCGCCGCGCTCGGCACTCGCGCGGATGGCGAAAGCTCCGCGCTGCTTGCGCTGAAGACCGGGTACGAGCCCGCGGTCGTCGCCGTGGCGGGCAGGCTGGCGAACGCATCGGCGTCTGCGCGACGGGGCGCCGTCGCGCTCGACTCGCAGGACACAAGCCGGGCACGAACCGCCGTGGCGGCGCTCAACGAAGATCTGTTTGGGGCAGCCTCGCAACTCGGGGCGCTGCTCGACCGGCGTCGGTATGTGCGCGGCGTCTCGGCGGAACAGCCTGCGAGTGCCGCGGCGCGAGCCCGCTCGGCCGTGTACTCGCGACGACTTGCCGGTGCGAATCGGTGATCGTCGCCATGACGGTCACGTTCGACACGACGGCACAGCTGATCCTCGCGGGCGCAAGCATGATCCTTGCGGCGGTCGCGGCATACGTCGCGTGGCGCCGCACCGCGATACGCGACACACGCGCCCTCTTTGGGATCGCTGCGCTGCGCGGCGTGTTCGTCCTGCTCGCGTGCCTACTACTCTCGGATCCCGCCATTACACGCACCGTGACGTCGCTGCCCGTGCTCACCGTGGTCCGTGACTCGACGGCGACGCTCGACACTGCCGATGAGCCAGGCGGTCGCACGCGCCGGGATGCGCTCGATCACGCACTTGCCGAGGCGCGCGCGTCGGGACTGTCCGCGCGGTTCGACGTCGTCGACGGTCCGGTGGACGGCGACCCAAATGCGTCGCTCCTGCTCACCGACGAGAGTGCGGATCCCGCGATTGTCAGCACGGCTGGTGGTCGCGTATTTGCGCTCGAACCCCTTCGCGATCCTGCGATTCCCGATCTGTCGATCGTCGGCGTTCGCGCACCGCACGTCATGGTGGCTGGTGCGCCCGCCGAGATCGACGTTGTCACGCGCGCACGCGGCGCGCGCGGAAGGTCGATGGTCGTGACGGCATCGGACTCCGGACGGATGCTCGGCTCGGTCACCCGCGACGTCGACACCGACGACAGCGTGCAGACGACGGCCATTGTCGTCACGCCGCAAAGCGTCGGATGGCAGCGCCTCGCGGTCGAAGTGGCCGGCCTCACGGGCGAGGTGTCGCTCGGCGACAATCGCAGCGGCGTCTGGGCGGAGGTGCGCCCGGCGGACCGTCGCGTGCTCTTCATCGAAGGCGAGCCGACGTGGGAGGGGAAGTTCGTCCGTCGAGCGCTCGAGGCGGACTCGGGCGTCACGGTCGACTATGTCGCGCAGATCAGCAAGACGGCGGTGATCGCGCAACCTGAAGCATCCGCCACTCCCGCCAGCCCGTCCGCCAGCACGCCGAAAGGCGGATGGGCCGACCTTCACGCGGCGCTCGCCGCAGACCGGCTGTTTGGCTACGACGCGCTGATTCTGGGTGCGCTCGACTCCGACGCGTTGACCGCGGCCGAAGTCGAGCGCATTCGCACATTTGTCGACCGCCGCGGCGGCTCGCTGGTCGTGCTTGGCTCGAACGGCTATTCGGGCTCGGTGTTGTCGGGTCGAGGCGCCCTGCAGGAACTGCTGCCGGCCACGATCCCCGCGGCAAGTCTCGGCCGGCGCGAGGCGCCCGCGTCGCCGTCGTCCGGTGTCGTCGCCGGAGGCGTCGTGCTCGCCCCTGCCGAAGGGATGGACCGGCACCCGATCTTTGCCGCGCTCGGCGACGCGCCGGCAAAGACACTTGCTGGGCTTCAGCATCTCGGCGACGGGTATTTGAAGCTCGGACCGCTCAAACCGGGAGCGGTTGCCGTCGCGGTCGATGCGTCGGCAAAGACGGAAGAGAAGCCGCCGCTCGTCGTCGCCCAGGATTACGGGCTCGGACGCGTGGTGCTCGTCGCGCCGGCGGACACGTGGCGCCTCGCGGTCGGGGCGCCATCCGAATCCGCCGATGCGTCATCACGCCTGTGGTCCGCGCTCGTGGCGTGGGCGTCGAGTGGAGCCGAGCCACCGGTATTCATCTCGGCCTCGTCGCCGGTCGCACGTGTCGACGCTGCCACCCGCATCGAGCTCGTCGTCCGGTCAAAGGACTTCACGCCGGTCGCCGCCACGCGAGTCACCGCCCGGGCCGAGCTCGAGACACCCGACAACACGGCGGATGCGGGAGCTACGGCGATGCTCGACTTTCTACCTGACCCGGCGACTCCGGGCGTCTTTGTCGCGTCGCCGCGTCTCGAACAGCCAGGAACGTGGAAATTTGTCGCCGAAACGGATGCCGGCGAGGCAGTGGCCTGCCGGCTGCAGGTCGAACCGGCGTCGGCATCGTCCGAGCGCGGCGCGCCCGATCCGATCCGCGCCGAACGATTCGCCGCGGCGATCGCCGCGCATGGCGGCAAGGTATTCAGGACAAACGAGATAGCTCAGCTCATCGACGCGCTTGGGAGCCCCGAGCCACGCACGCATGTCGTCACCTCGCGCCCGGCAAGGACTCCGTGGTGGGCGCTGGTGCTGCCGCTGCTCTTCGCCGCCGAGATCTTTGCGCGACGGTGGTACGCGGCGGAGTGACCGTCCCGAGCTCGGGCCGGCTTTCGCCCCCGAGGGTCGATGTTGTACACTCCACGGCTTTGATTGCCGACGGCGGCAAGCATTATTCGCAGCTGTAAAGGAGATTCGCGTTTTCATGTCGAATAAAGGATTCACACTCTGGTTCACGGGTCTGTCGGGCGCGGGCAAGTCGACGCTTGCCGAGATCGTCGAGAAGAAGCTCCGCGAGCGCGGCCGGTATGTCGAGGTGCTCGACGGCGACGTGGTGCGGACCAACCTGTCCAAGGGCCTCGGGTTCTCCAAGGAAGACCGTGACACCAACATCCGCCGCATTGGTTTTGTGGCGCATCTGCTTTCACGCAATGGCGTAGCGGCGATCACGGCCGCCATCTCGCCGTACGCGAGCATCCGCCGAGAGTGCCGCGAGATGATCGGCAACTTCGTCGAGGTCTATGTGAAGTGCCCCGTGGACGTGTGCGCCGAGCGCGACGTCAAGGGCCTCTACAAGAAGGCGATGGCCGGCGAGATCAAGCACTTCACGGGCGTTTCGGACCCGTATGAAGAGCCCGAGCACGCCGAGCTCGTCCTCGAGACGAACACCGAGTCGCCGGACGCAAGTGCGGCCAGGATCATCGCGAAACTTGAAGAACTCGGCTACCTCGACCCGGTCGAAGGCGGCGACGACGAGGACGAATTGATCCGTCAGCGCCTCGAGGAGCTCGGCTACGTCTAGCCGGTAACGCGGTGACAGGTTCTGGGATCGGGGCGTAGCAGCCCCGGTCCCTGCGTTCAGCCCCCCGGTCGTCCGACCGGAGAACATCACGATTCCAGATACACCATGGGTCTCTTCTCACGCTTCAAGTCCAAGCCGGCAAAACGCCGCGCCATCATGATCGGCCTCGACGGCACGCCGTGCTCGCTCATCAAGCGGCTGGCGGCGGACGGGACGATGCCGAATACGGCAAAGCTCCTGACGGGCGGTGCGCTCAAGACGATGGTCACGACCATTCCGGAGATCTCGTCGGTCGCATGGTCGTCGTTCATGACCGGCACAAATCCCGGTAAACACGGGGTTTATGGCTTTCTGGACCTGAAGCCGCAATCCTACAAGGTCTACTTCCCGAACTCGACGCACGTGAAGGGCGACACGCTGTGGGACGTGCTGGCGCGGGCCGACAAGCGAAGCGTGGTCGTCAACGTCCCGTCGACCTATCCGGCGCGCGAGATCAACGGAGTGCTGATCTCGGGATTCGTCGCAATCCAGCTCGAGCGCGCGACCTGGCCGCCGTCGCTTCTTCCACGGCTGAAGGAGGTCGGCTACCAGATCGACGTCGACGCGCGGAAGAAGAAGGAGTCCGACGAGGCGTTGATGGCGGATGTGTTCCACACGCTCGAGCGCCGCGAGATCATCCTCATGGAACTTCTCGAGAGCGAGGACTGGGACCTGTTCATCGGCGTCATCACTGAGACCGACCGGCTGCAGCACTTCTTCTGGGAGGCGATCGAGGACGCGGCGCATCCCTTCCACGCCAGGTTTCGCGAGTTCTACACGCGTGTCGACAGCGTGATCGGTCGCATCGCGAATGCGGCCGGTGAGAACGACACGCTGTTCCTGATGTCGGACCACGGATTCGCGCCGCTCACAAAGCAGGTCTACCTGAATCACTGGCTCTCCGAGCGCGGGTATCTCAACTGGTCAAAGCCTGCGCCGGAATCGCTCGAGGACATCGCCGCCGGCACCAGGGCGTTCGTGATGGACCCGGCGCGCGTCTACATCAACGTGAAGGGAAAGTATCCACTCGGATGCGTCGAGCCGTCGGACTACCGCGCCGTTCGCGACGAACTGAAGCGCGAGATGGCGGCGATCGAGGTCGACGGGCTCCGCATCATCGACAGGGTGTTCGAGAAGGAGGAGATCTTCACGGGACCGCTGCTCGATCAGGCGCCCGACCTTTGTCTGCTTCCGATCAAGGGGTACGATCTGAAAGGCGCCGTCAACAAGACGGTGATCGCCGATCGGGACGTCTTCACGGGCATGCACACGCGCGACGACGCGCTCTTCTGGATCGGAAGTTCGGCGGTTCGCGAGGGTGACGCGACGATCTACGACGTCGCGCCGACAATTCTGGCCGCGCTCGGCGTGCCGGCGCCGCCGGCGATGGATGGCACGTCGTTCCTTCTGTGATGCGGATTCGCACTGAGACCGGAAACCACCTGAGCCGCTGGCTCGTCGCGGCGTTGTGTCTCGTGCTCGTTTCCGTCTCGGGCGTCGCGCGCGCTGGCTCGCACGACCGCGATTCGGTGCTCTACGTCGTCGACGTCTCGTCGGCACACCGTGCAGCCGTTGCTCGATTGAAGGCCGACGCGGTATGGACCGCTGAGCTTGGCGACGTCCTCGTCGCATCGGGCGGCCCGCGGGCGCGCGATCGTGCGGCGCGCGAGTTCCCCGTCACACAGCTCGACGCCTTGCCCGAAGGCGACGAACTCCTTGTCGGCACGCATCTGCATCCGTCGGAGGTCGCGGGGACTCCGTTTCGCGTGCTTGCGTCGTCCGGAACGCTCGCGCTGCTCGCCGGACCGCGCGGCGTCGCGTCGCCGCACTGGGACGCCGACATCCGACCGCTCGAACACGGGCGTGTGTATGCCGAGACGGTCGAGCGTGCGCGCGACAAGACGCTCGAGCCAAATGTGTATGCCGACGCGATCGACGGTGGGCGCTGGCTTTCGACGGTCACGGACCTGGCGAACTTTGGAACACGCTACACCGGCACGCAGGGCGTGCTCAGCGCGCGCAACTACATCGCGAACGCGTTCCAGGCGCTCGGATTGACCGTGACGACGCCTGAATTCGCTGTCGGATCGACGAACGCCTGGAACGTCGTCGGCGAGCTTCGCGGAACGACGCGCGCCGACGACGTCTACATCGTGTGCGGCCACTACGACTCGATCTCGGAGGACCCGACGAACCGGGCGCCCGGCGCCGAGGACAACGGCAGCGGCGCGGGCGGCGTCATCGAGCTCGCCCGGGTCTTTGCCGCGCATCCTCCGGGCGCGACGATCCGCTTCATCGCGTTCTCGGGCGAGGAAGAGGGTCTCTACGGCAGCGAGTTCTATGTCGGCGAGCTGATGCGGACCGGCGAAGCGCGCCGCGTGAAGGGCGTGCTGAACATGGACATGATCGGATTCTCGCGCGACAACGATCTCGACGTGCTCCTCGAGACGGGCGAGAGCGGCAGCGACCTGTCGTCGGAGCTTGCGGCGAGCGCCGCAGAGGTGACCGACCTGCGAGTCGTCAAATCGTTCAACCCGTTCGGCAGCGACCATGTGCCGTTCATCGACGCGGGCATTCCGTGCGTCCTGACGATTCAGAACGACTGGGACCAGTATCCGGCGTACCACACGTCGCGCGACACGATCGGAAACGTCCGCATCGACATGGGATCGGGGATCCTGCGGATGAACGCGGCAACGCTCGGCAGGCTGGCGGCTGGACCTCCGGACGGCGTGCTTGTCGTGACGCCTCGCCTGCCGTTCGACACGAATCGACGGACGCTCTATGGCGGGTTTGTGCAGACGATCGAATGGAGCGTGGCCGGCGACAATCCCGAGTCGTTCGACGTGGAATTCTCGCTCGACGACGGCGCAACGTTCCAGCTCGTCGGAGACGGCTTCGCGGGCGACTCGCGCCGCGCATTCTGGACCGTGCCGAATGGCGTTGCGTCCGATCGCGTTCGCGTGCGTGTGACCGCGCACAGAGGCGACGGAACTACGGTCGCCGCCACAACCGCCGAGCGGTTCGTGATCGAACCGTCGAGCGGTCCGGTGCTGCACAAGGTGCTGTTCAAACAGCGAAACGGCGGTGACATCGTCGTCCGCGGTCTGTTCGGATCGTCCTCGCAGATGATCGAGGTCAACGGCGCGCCGATCGGCGGAACGGTCATCACAACCCGTGCGGTCGACGGCAACACGACGCGGCACCTGGTGGGAGTTGTCGCTGGAACCCTCGAAGCGACGTTTCCACGAGGCGTCGAGGTTCGCGTGCGCGTCGTGGATCTGAGGACCGGCCTGGCGACGCCCGAGCTTGCCGTCACGAGGCAGTAACCACCGATGCCGGATCGCGCACTCGTCATCGGGCTCGACGGCCTCACGTTCTCGGTTGTCGACCGCCTTGTTGCGGCGGGCGACATGCCGAACCTTTCACGGCTGATGCGCGAAGGCGTCCGCGCGCCGCTGCAGTCGACGGTGATGCCGAACAGCTTCCCGGGCTGGACGTCGTGCGCGACGGGCTGCAACGAAGGCAAGCACGGAATCTTCATGCCGCTCGTTCGCCGCGCCGACAACTTTGCGATGAAGGCGATGGACTCGACCGACGTCCGCATGAAGACCGTATGGGAAATCCTGTCGGATCGAGGCCGCCGATCGGTCGTCATCAACGACCCGTGTTCGTATCCGCCACAGCAGATCGACGGCTGGGTCGTGTCGGGGATGACGACACCGGAGGCGTCGGCCGCGTGGACCCATCCGCCGGAATTGAAGTCGGAACTGCTCGAGCGTTTCCCCGAGTACGTGGTCGACGTGAACCTGTTTGCAAAGACGCGCGGACAGATGCTCGACGAACTGGTTCGATCGGCGGACGAGCGGCTCGCGGCGGCGCTCCACATGATCGGGTCGCGCGATTGGGACCTGTTCTGGGTCACCTTCACCGAATCAGACCGGGTTCAGCACCGGTTCTGGGCGGACCAGCAGCCGGATCATCCGTCGCACACGCCCGAATTCCCGACCGCCGTCGACGACATGTATCGAAGGCTCGACGGCGCTGTCGGACGTCTTGTCGACGCCGTGCCCGACGGCACGCGCGTGTTCATCGTTTCGGATCATGGGTTCGCGCCGTTCTACTGCACGTTCGACACGACCGGCTGGCTGATCGATCGCGGCTACACCGTGCAACGCTCGACAAGGGCGGGTGTCAAACGTGCGCTCGCGAGCGTCGGGTTGCTCGACGGCGCCGCATCCGTCTACCGGCGGTTCCGCCGCATCGTCGAGAACGAGGCGCGTCACGGAATCGACCGCATGCGCGACGCGGCCGAAGAGGCGAACACGGGACGCGTCTACGCGGACGTCGACTGGTCGGCGACGCGCGCGTACGCGACGCTCGATGGCGGCATTCGAATCAACGTGCGCGGCCGCGAACCGCATGGAATCGTCGATCGGAAGATGACGCGCGATCTTGCCGAGACGATTCGCCACGAGCTCGCGCAGCAGACGTATCCGAACGGTCAGCGGATTTTTGACGAAGTCCTGCTCGCAGACGAAGCATTCCACGGCGACTGCGGCGACCGCGGACCGGACATCGTCATACCTCCCAGGACCGATGCATACTCAGGCCCGGTCGCGGGCCACCGGTTTCTGGTCGACCGCCACAGGAATTCGGGCGAGCACGCGCGATTCGGCGTCTTCGTCGCGTGGGGCGCCGGCATCGCGCCGGGCGCGGCGGCCGAGAACGCGCGATTGATCGATGTCGCGCCGACGGTTCTCTTCAGCCTTGGCGAGCGACCGACCGTCGAGATGGACGGGCGCGTGATGACCGAGATCTTTGCAGAGGAGCTGTCGTCGTCGCGCTCGGCGGATCCGGCTGGAAGCTCGGCAAAGGCCGAGAGCGTGGCTGGAGCGGGTCTGTCGATCGACGAGGAGGCACTCGTCGAAGAGCGGCTCAGGGGGCTCGGATACATTGAGTAGGTCCGCCTCGGGACGGTTGCTCGTCATCGGGCTCGATGCCGGAACGTGGGACATCCTCGATCCGCTCGTCGCGTCGGGCGACATGCCGCGTCTCGGAGAGCTGCTCGAGCGATCCGCACGCGGCGAATTGCTCAGCACGTTCCCGCCGACGACGTCGCCCGCGTGGCCGGCAATGGTCACCGGCTTCGGACCGGGCAAGCTCGGGTTCTTCGGACTTCTCAACAAGCGGCCCGGCACGCAATACGAGTTCTCGGTCGCCCGCAACACGTTCGACGCGCGCAGCCTGTGGAGCCTTGCCGGCCGCGAGGGCATCCCGTCCGTCGCGTGCGGCGTGCCCGCCACGTTTCCTCCGGCCGAGTCGCCGAACGCAACCGTCATCACGGGCATGCTGACCCCGAATGGTCAGCCGAGGACCGCTCCCGCTGCATTCGAGTCCACACTCGCCGCGAACGGTCTCGTCATCGACTGGGAAGAGCTGCGAAACCTCGAACGGTCGGTGTCGCTGCCGGACGACGAGGCGCGTCTCGCGCTGTTCGCGATGGACACGTGCGACTGGCGGATCTTCATGACGGTCTTTCGTTCCTCGGACGGGATTTTTCACACGCACCCGGCGGAAGCCGACGCGCATCGCGACATGTTTCGCCGAATCGATGTGCATGTCGGCGAGATGACGTCTCGCCTGACGGCCGACGACACGGTGATGCTGGTGTCGGACCACGGGATGGCGCGACTCGCCGAGATCGTGAACGTCAACAGCCTGTTCTGGCGCGAAGGTCTGCTGGCGCGTCGCGACGTCCCGGCGTCCGTCGAAGACCGCGCGCTGGGAATCGTGGAGCGCATCAAGACGTCGCCGCTCGTCGACAACCCGATCGTCAAGAACCCCTTCACTCGGCGCGCGGCAGAAGCGCTCCGGCAGCGGCGCGCGTCAAAGACGCTCGACTTTGGCCGGGAGGGGCGCCGCCAGCCCCGACTCTCCGAAGCGCTCATCGACTGGCAACGCACGTCGTGCGTGTTCGTGGATCTCGGGTACGGTTCGGGCGTCTACCTGAATCTCGTCGGGCGTGAGCCGCTCGGAATCGTCGATCCTGCCGACTACGACGCGACGCGCGATCGCGTTGCGGCGCTGCTTGGGCGGCAGCCCGACGTGCGCGTTCGCCGGCGCGAGGACGTGTATTCCGGACCGTTTGTCGAGCGCGCCCCCGACCTGCTCGTCGAATCCACGCGCGAGGACGTCGGGTTGAGCGGCCGCCTGCTCGACGTTCCCGTGCGCCAGGCCGTTGACGCTCCGTACTTTCACCACACCCGTCGCGGGATCTGGGCGGTCGCGGGTCCCGGCGTTCGGCCGGGCCTGCTCGCCAAGCCGTTCGACATCGTCGACGTGTGCCCGACAGCGCTCCATCTTGCCGGCGCGTCGGTTCCGGACGACCTCGACGGCGCCGTACGGCTCGAGTTGTTCGATCCGGCCTCCGAGCCCGCAGCCCGTCCCGTCCGCTACGTCGCGACCGACGCAAAGGTAACGACGGACGACGACGCTGAGTACGACGACGACGCGATCAAGGAGAAGCTGCGCGGTCTCGGCTACATGCATTGAGGCGGACGGCGCGCCTGTTCTGCGTACCATGTATCTCGTTCCCTGCTATTATTGCGGATTCATTTCGGGAGCCATGTCGTGACGGTAAAGCCGAGAGTCTTCAT
>JBGAKX010000095.1:0-16886 GCA_044224215.1 Blastocatellia bacterium | reverse complement strand
GAGTCGCCGGTTACCACACGGCCGACGTGGAGGTGGTCCACAGAACGTTGCGGATCAAGGACCAGGGTGCGCCTCACGTCGCACCGGAAGCGGCGCCCGCTGTCGCTGCGACTGTCGCTGCGACCGTCGTTGCTTCGACGCCGCCTCCCGTCGTGACGACCGCACAGGTGCCCGCAGCGGCGCCGCCACCGCCGCCCGTCGTCGCGCCCGCGGCCGCGAGCGACCCCGTCAAGGAGCGTGTTCTGGAGCTTGTCGTGGAGAAGACCGGCTATCCGCAGGATATGCTCGATCTGGATCTCGATCTCGAAGCCGATCTCGGGGTGGACACCGTCAAGCAGGCCGAGCTCTTTGCGGCGATCCGCGGTGAATACGGCATCCCGCGCGACGAGAATCTCAAGCTGCGCGACTTCCCGACGATCGCCCACGCCATCCAGTTCGTCTACGATAGGCGCCCCGACCTGGCGGCAAACAAGGCGGCGGCGAAGGTCGCTGCCGCAGCCGCTACACTTCCGGGTGTGCCTGCCGCCGCGGTGGTCGCACCGAGTGCACAGGATGTCGACGCAGTCCGCGACCGCGTCCTCGAGCTCGTTGTCGAGAAGACCGGCTATCCCAAGGACATGCTCGACCTGGACCTCGACCTCGAGGCCGACCTTGGCGTGGACACCGTCAAGCAGGCCGAGCTCTTTGCCGCAATCCGCGGCGAATACGGCATCCCGCGCGACGAGAACCTCAAGCTGCGCGACTTCCCGACGATCGCGCATGCGATCCAGTTCGTCTACGACCGGCGTCCCGATCTCGCGGCAAGCAAGGCAACGACGGCTGCCGCATCGGTTCCCTCACCCGTTGCGTCCGCCCCGTCGCCCGTCGTCCCCGCGACGCAAGCCGTCGACGAGGTCCGCGAGCGCGTCCTCGATCTCGTGGTCGACAAGACCGGGTATCCAAGGGACATGCTCGACCTTGATCTCGACCTCGAAGCCGACCTTGGCGTGGACACCGTCAAACAGGCCGAGCTCTTTGCGGCAATTCGCGGCGCGTACGACATTCCGCGCGACGACAACCTGAAACTGCGCGACTTCCCGACAATCACGCACGCGATTCAGTTCGTGTACGACCGGCGTCCCGATCTCAAGGCGAGCCCCGCCCCGCCCGCTCCCGCTGCGACGCCGGTCGAAGCGGCGCCGGCCGCCGGTGACGACGCCGTACGATCGCGTGTCCTTGCACTGGTCGCCGAGAAGACAGGCTATCCCGAGGACATGCTCGCGCTCGATCTCGACCTCGAGGCGGACCTCGGAATCGACACGGTCAAACAGGCCGAGATCTTTGCCGCCGCTCGGACGGCGTACGGAATTCCGCGCGACGAGAACCTCAAGTTGCGCGACTTCCCGACCCTCGGTCACGTGATTCAGTTCGTGAAGGACAGAATTCCGGACACGCACGCCGGCACGACGTCGCAGGTTGTGCACACAGACGAGACCACGTCGCCGTCGGAATCCGAGGAGACCTCGCAGATTCCGCGACGAATTCCAACTTCGGAACTGCGACCGCCGCTCGACCTTTGCGTCGGGACGGGCGTCGCCATTGCTCCTGGAACGCGGATCCTGGTGATGCCCGACGAGGGTGGCGTCGCAACGACGCTCGTCGAGAAGATCACATCGCTTGGCGCCGAGGCGCTCGTCGTCACCGGCAGGCCGGAAGCGGCAGAGCTCGAAACGCGAATCGCGTCGTGGCTCGCCGATGGCCCCATTCACGGCGTCTACTGGCTTTCGCCGCTCGACGACGAAGGCTCGATCGCACTGATGGACCTCGCTCAGTGGCGCGAGGCGCTGCGCGTGCGCGTCAAGCTGCTCGCGTCGACAATGCGCGCACTCTACGACCAGATCGCGCCGCGCGAATCCTTCCTCGTATCGGGGACGCGCATGGGCGGCAGGCACGGTTATTCGGCCGAGGGCGCAACGGCGCCGCTTGGCGGTGCGGCCACGGGGTTCACCAAGAGCTACAAGCGCGAGCGCCCGGACGCAACGGTCAAGGCCGTCGACTTTGCCATCGATCGCGACGCGGACGAGATTGCGACGTTCCTTATCGGCGAGACATTGCGTGACCCGGGCGCGGTCGAGATCGGATACGCGGACGGACTGCGCTGGACGGTCGGACTTGCCGAATCCGAGCTCGACCCCAGCGACGCGATGATCCTCGGAAAGGACTCCGTGTTCGTCGTCAGCGGCGCTGCAGGCAGCATCGTCTCGGCGATCACGGCGGACCTGGCCAGCCACTCGGGCGGCACGTTCTACCTGCTCGACCTTGTTCCCGAGCCCGATGCGGACGATCCGGACATTCGGAAGTTCGAGACGGACAGGGACGGTTTGCGGCACGACATCTTTGAGCGGCGAAAGGCGACCGGCGAGCGCGTCACACCGGCGATGGTTGAGCGCGACATCGCACGGCTCGAGCGCGAGCATGCCGCACTCTCGGCAATTCGCGCAGTCGAGGCAGCGGGCGGCGTCGCGCACTACGCGAGCGTCAACCTTCTCGACGCCGACGCCGTGCAACGGACGATCGACACGGTGCGCGAACGGCACGGCCGCATCGACGTGTTGCTCCACGCGGCCGGACTCGAGATCAGCAAGCGACTCACCGACAAGGACGCCGCCGAGTACGATCTCGTCTTTGACGTGAAGAGCGACGGCTGGTTCAACCTGCTGCACGCGATCGGCGACATGCCTGTCGGTGCGACCGTGTCGTTCAGCTCGATCGCCGGCCGTTTCGGCAATGCCGGTCAGACCGACTACAGCGCGGCGAACGACCTCCTGTGCAAGACCACGTCGAGCTTCAGAACCACGAGGCCCGCGACACGCGGACTCGTGATCGACTGGACCGCGTGGGACAAGATTGGCATGGCGTCGAGGGGCTCGATCCCGACGATCATGGCGAGGGCGGGAATCGACATGCTCGACCCCGCCGTAGGCGTCCCGTTCATTCGGCGCGAGCTCACCCAAGGCAACGGCCGCGGCGAGGTGGTCGTCGCAGGACGCCTTGGCGCGATGCTCGCCGAGTTTCACGAGACCGGCGGCATCGATCCGGAAGTTGCAGCGGCAAACATCCACGGGCCAATGCTCGGACGCATCGCGTCCATGGGGCTCTACGGCGGACTGGTCGTTCAAACGACACTCAATCCGGCCGAGCAGCCGTTTCTCTACGACCACCAGATCGACGGCACGCCGGTGCTTCCCGGAGTGATGGGACTCGAAGCATTCGCCGAGCTCTCACGTCTGCTCGTGCCTGGGTGGCAGGTGGGGTCGATCGAGGACGTCCAATTCCTCGCACCCTTCAAGTTCTACCGGAACGAGCCGCGGACGCTGGAGCTTCGTGCGAACGTGATCTTCGACGGCAGCGACCTGTTGGCGACGTGCGCGCTGGTCGGGCGACGATCGCTTCCTGGCCAGGCAGACCCGCAGCAGACAACGCACTTCACGGCGCGCGTGCGGATGACCCGCGCGTTGCCGACGCACGCGATCGATGCGCCAGGGCTCCCCGAGGGGGCGCGCGCGTCGGCCGAGGACATCTACAAGATCTACTTCCACGGCCCGGCCTACCAGGTGCTCGACTCCGCCTGGCGAGGCGGCGACACGGTGTACGGCCTGTATTCCGATCAGCTGCCGAACGACCACGTCCCGGCCGAGACGGAGCTCGCCGTGGCTCCACGGCTGATCGAGCTCTGTTTCCAGGCTGCGGGAATCCACGAGATCGGCACATCCGGATCCATGGGGCTTCCGAATCACATCGAGTCGATATCGCTCTTTGATCATGCCGACGCAACGGGCCGGTTGTATGCCGTGATCGCGCCCAACGCCGGTTCCAGGACGTACGATGCGACCGTCGTGGATGAACGAGGCGTCGCCATCATGCGAGTCGGTGGATATCGGACCATCGCTCTGGGCGACATACCCGTCGATCTTGCAAAGCCGCTCTCGGTCGTCATGGAGCGCGCGACAACCGTGTAGTCGACAGGCCGCCTGCGCGATCCAGGTTGCCGTGCGCCGTGGATCGCGATGATCGAACACTGAATGCCGGCCGGAGGAATCATGCTGCGCGACTTTAAGAGACTTGCCATCGTCAATCGTGGGGAGGCCGCAATGCGGCTGATCCATGCGGTGCGCGAGTTCAACCTGATGCACGGACTGTCGATCCGCACGATCGCGCTCTATACCGAGCCCGACCGCCATTCGATGTACGTACGCGAAGCCGACGAGTCCGTCTGTCTCGGCTCGGCGATGTTCGTCGATCCGCGCGACGGTCACAGGAAGAGCAGGTATTTCGACTATGCGCGCATCGAACAGGCGTTTGAAGAAGCGCGAGTCGACGCGGCGTGGGTCGGGTGGGGCTTCGTCGCCGAGCAGGCCGACTTTGCGGACCTCTGCGACCGTGCCGGCGTCGTGTTCGTTGGGCCCGATGGCGACACGATTCGCCGGCTCGGAGACAAGGTGTCGGCCAAGCGGCTTGCGGAGGAGGTCGGCGTTCCCGTCCCGGCGTGGAATGGCGGTCCGGCGGAGACAGCCGCGGCGGCGCTCGCACACGCCGAGCAGCTCGGATTTCCACTGATGCTCAAGGCCTCCGCGGGGGGCGGCGGCCGGGGCATCCGGCGCGTCAAGTCCAGCAAGGAGCTCGAGGAAGCGTTTGCAAGCGCGCAGTCGGAGGCCCTCAAGGCGTTTGCCGATTCGACTGTTTTTCTCGAGGAGCTCCTGCCCGACGCCCGGCACGTCGAAGTGCAGATCATGGCAGACCGACACGGAACGGCCTGGGCCGTCGGCCTGAGGGACTGTTCACTCCAGCGTAGGCATCAGAAGGTTATCGAAGAGTCCCGCTCAGTCGCGCTTTCGGACGAGATGGAGCGCGAGATAAAGGCCGCGGCGGTTCGGTTGGCGCTTCACGCCGGCTACACGAACGCGGGCACGGTTGAGTTTCTCTACGACCCTGCAACGGGTCGCTATTTCTTTCTCGAGGTCAACACGAGGCTGCAGGTCGAGCATCCGGTTACGGAGATGACCACGGGTCTCGATCTCGTCAAGTTGCAGCTGCACGTCGCGCGCGGCGGACGTCTCGAAGGCGAGCCGCCGGCCGCCCACGGACACGCGATCGAAGTTCGCCTCAACGCCGAAGATCCCGACAACGAATTCACACCCTCGCCCGGCCGCATCGTGCTGTTCCGCGAACCGACAGGTCCCGGCATCCGCGTCGACACCGGCGTCGAGACGGGCGACGTGATTGCGCCCGAGTTCGATTCGATGGTCGCCAAGCTGATTGCATACGGCGCAACGCGCGACGAGGCGCTGTCACGGCTTGGCCGTGCGCTCCGCGAGACGTCCGTCGTCGTCGAGAACGGAACGACCAACAAGGCCTTTCTGCTCGAACTGCTCGATCAGCCCGACGTGCGTGCGGGTAACGTCACCGTGGGATGGCTCGACTCGCACGCCGCCGACGGCAGGGCAACGACACGTCCGTTCGCCGCCGTTGCGCTCGTGCAGGCGGCAATCCTCGTCTACGAGGACGAACTTGCGCTCGAACAGGCGCACTTCTACGAGTTTGCGGCGCGAGGGCGCGCGGAGGTCCGCCACGACGTGGGACGCGTGTCCGAATTACGGTATGGCGGAAATTCCTATCCGATCGGAGTCTTCAAGACCGGTCCCGACGCGTATCGCGTGGACACGGGAAAGAACAGGATCGACGTTGCGGTTACGTCCGTAAGCGACGTCGAGCGTCGTGTCACCTACTGGGGGAGGGGGCATCGCGTGCTGTGCTCGCGCCAGGGTGCGGGATACCTCGTCGAGGTCGACGGAGTGTCGCATCGCATCTCGCGCGACGACCAGGGCGTCGTGCGCGCGCCCGCACCCGCGGTCGTCGTTGGGTACTCGGTTGCGGTGGGCGATACGGTGTCAGCCGGCGACGTGCTTGTCACGCTCGAGGCGATGAAGATGGAGGTGCGCGTGCGCGCCCCGCTTGCGGGCGTGGTTCAGAAACTGTGCGCACTCAGCAATGTTCAGGTGAACACGGGCGATCCGCTCGTTCAGATCGATCCGGCGGCCGATGAGGCAGCCGATCGCCCGGGCGACGTGGTTCGATTCGAGCCCGAGCTCGCAGGCGATGCCGCGCCGCCGGACGGCGCGGGCGATCGCCAGCGAACGCTCGCCGAGCTCAAGTCGCTGTTGCTCGGCTACGATGTCGATCCGGCCGAATCGAAGCGCATTGCTCGCGCGCTCGCACTGCGTGCAACTGAGCGAGATGGCGAGTTCGCTTCCCTGCTCGCGCTCGAGGACGAGGTCCTCGAGACATTCGTCGACAACTGCGCCCTCTTCTCGCATCAACCCGCGCTCGGCAACACGGATGGCGGCGATCTGCTGATGAGCGAACAGTATCTGCTGACGTACCTGCGCACGCTCAGCACCGAGGACAAGGCGCTTCCGGACGAGTTCGTCCGAAACCTGCGAAAGGCGCTGTCCCACTACGGTATCGCCGATATCGACCAGACGGGCGACCTGCGCGATGCAATGTTCTGGCTGTTCAAGGCACACGAGCGCGTCGATCATCAGATCGAGCCGATTTCGAGCCTGCTGAGGTCGTGTCTCCATCGCGAGGACGAGGAACCGGGCGCGACGGCCGGCCGGCCTCGTGCGCTGCTCGATCGACTGATCGCCGTGACACAGGGGCTCTCGCCGCTTCTGAGCGACCTTGCCCGCGAAGTTCGATATGTCTGCTTTGACCGCCGTCTCTACGACAGCGCACAGCAGGAGATCTACGACCGTGCCGAATGCGATCTCGCGGACCTCGCCGAAGATCCGCACCGCGCGAATCGCGCCGAGCTCGTGCAGGCGCTCGTCGACTGCCCCGAGCCGCTGTTCGCAATGTTCCTGGGTCGGTTCCCGGCAGCCTCGAGCGAGCTGCGCGAGGCGATGCTGGAGGTCTTGGTCGGGCGGTACTACCGGATTCGCGACGTCGGGCTGATCACGTGCGGCGAGGCGAACGGTCGCAGCTACGCGACTGCGAGCTATGTGCTGGACGGCGCTCGCATTCATCCGTTTGCAGTCTTCTCGACATTCGATGAGCTCGACACGACACTGCAGTCGATCGCGTCCGTCGTGCAGAGTATTCCCGCGAGCGAGGACGTCATTCTCGATCTGTACCTCTGGCGGCCCGGGCCGCTTGGCGCGGCGGATGCCGCGTGCGACGACGTGCGCGGACGGCTCGATCGCGCCGGATTTGAGCGGCCGATCCGGCACGTTGCGGTTGCGATTGCAGGTCCCGACAGTGGCCGCGGAATGTCGGGCATACAGAACTTCACATACCGACCAGGCGAATCGGGCTACCAGGAAGACGCGCTGTACCGCGGCGTGCATCCGATGATGGCCAAGCGGATGAACTTCTGGCGTCTGTCGAATTTCGCGATCACGCGGCTCCCGTCACCACAGGACGTCTACGTGTATCACGGCATCGCAAAGGAGAATCCGAAGGACGAGCGACTCTTTGCCGTGGCCGAGGTTCGGGCCATGACGATCGTGCGCGATGCGGCGGGGCGCGCCGTCGAGCTGCCTCACCTCGAGCGGATGCTGCTCGAGGCGCTCGCCGCGATTCGCCGCACGCAGTCCCAGCGAAAGCCGCGGGAACGGCTGCACTGGAATCGCGTCGTGCTCTACGTCTGGCCGCGCCTCGACCTCGAGCCCGACGAGATTGCCGGCGTCGCGCACAAGCTCGCTCCCGCAGCCGAGGGGATCGGGATCGACGAGATCGCTATTCGATGCCGAATGGTCCCGCCCGGCGCGGCTGATGGCCGCGAGACCGTCATCCACATTGCGCGCCATGGCCTCCACGACCTGAAGATCACGTACGAGGATCCGCCGACCGAGCCGCTCAAGCCGCTGAATGCGTATGAGCTCAAGGTGCTCCGGCTCAGACGGATGGGGATGACCTATCCGTACGAGATCATCAAGATGCTGACGCCTGCGCGAACCGGCACGCAGTCGGACTTTCCGCACGGCGATTTCGTCGAATACGATCTCGACGACGCGAATGCGCTGCAGCCGGTTGACCGGCCGTATGGCCAGAACAAGGCGAACATCATCGTCGGCGTCATCCGCAACTTCACGGCTGCGTATCCCGAGGGAATGACACGCGTGCTGCTGCTCGGAGATCCGAGCCGCGAGATGGGCTCGCTCGCAGAGGCGGAATGCCGCCGGATCATGACGGGTATCGATCTGGCAGAGCAAATGCGCGTGCCGCTCGAGTGGTTCCCGGTGTCGGCGGGCGCCAAGATCTCGATGGAAAGCGGCACCGAGAACATGGACTGGATCGCGCGCGTGCTCAGGCGTCTGATCGACTTCACGCAGGAGGGTGGAGAAGTGAACCTCGTCGTCAACGGGATCAACGTCGGTGCGCAACCGTACTGGAACGCCGAGGCGACGATGCTGATGCACACGCGAGGCATCCTCGTCATGACACCGGAGGGCGCGATGGTGCTGACCGGCAAGCGCGCGCTCGATTTCTCGGGCAGCGTGTCGGCCGCGGACAACTTTGGCATCGGCGGGTACGAACATGTGATGGGCCCGAACGGCCAGGCCCAGTACTGGGCACGCGATCTTGCCGAAGCAACGCACATCCTCTTCCGGCACTACGAACACACGTACGTGGCGCCCGGCGAGCGTTTCCCCCGGCGCGTGCCCACAAAGGACGCGATCGCGCGCGACGTTCGCGATTTCCCGCACGGCGGCTCCGAGTTTGCGAAGGTCGGCGACGTGTTCTCGGATATCACGAATCCGGGCCGCAAGAAGCCGTTCGAGATTCGCAGGGTGATGCAGGCCGCGGCCGATGCCGACTATGCGCCGCTCGAGCGCTGGGTGAGCATGCGCGATGCCGAGAACGCGATCATCTGGGACGCCCACGTTGGCGGCTACCCGGTCTGCATGATCGGGTTCGAGTCGCACCAGATCAAGCGGCTCGGGATCGTACCTGCGGACGGACCGGAGAGCTGGACGTCGGGCACGTTGTTCCCGCAGGCATCGAGGAAGATCGCCCGCGCGTTGAACGCGGCCAGCGGAAATCGGCCGGTGGTCATTCTCGCGAATCTGTCGGGTTTCGACGGGTCGCCGGAATCGCTCAGGAAATGGCAGCTGGAATACGGCGCCGAGATCGGCCGTGCGGTCGTGAACTTCGACGGGCCGATCATCTTCTGCGTGGTGTCCAGGTATCACGGCGGCGCGTTCGTAGTCTTCTCGCGAACGTTGAACGAGAACTTCGAGGCGGTGGCGCTCGAAGGAACGTACGCGTCGGTCATCGGAGGCTCGCCAGCGGCGGCGGTCGTGTTCGCGCGCGAGGTAGACGGACGGACACACGACGATCCGCGGGTCCAGGAGCTCGAGCGCGCGCTTGAAGCTTCAGGTCAGGCAGGCGCGACTGCGGGGCGTGCCCAGCTGGCGGAGTTGTACGAGGTGGTCCACTCCGAGAAGCTCGGTCAGGTTGCGGAAGAATTCGACGCCATCCACAGTGTCCAGCGGGCGCTGCGCGTGGGATCGCTCGACCGGATCATCGCCCCCGAGACATTGCGGCCTTATCTCGTCGATGCGATCGAACGCGGGATCGCGAAGACACTGGGGCGAACGACGGCGGCAGGCGCAGAGTCGTAGGCATCAGCCAGCGACCCGCCACCTACCGGTGGCGGTACTGTGGCCCAGGTAGATCGCGAAAACGCTTGGCCATGGAACCATCCCGGCAGGATTGCATCGCACATGTCACGTCACAGTACCGCCACCGGTAGGTGGCGGGTCGATCATGCGGGTACCATCGATGCGACCTCGCGTATGCACGCAGCTCGACGCCATGCACGTGCTCCTCATCACACACACGGCCGACGACGTACCGGACCACAACCGGTGGCTCACGCCGTGGGAGCTCGAATTCGAATCGACCCTCCGCGTTCCCAAACGCCGAGCCGACTGGCGGCTCGGCCGCTGGACCGCCAAGCGCGCGGTTCAACAATGGCTGACGACTCCCGATCTTACCGACGTCGAGATCCGGGCGAGACCTGACGGCTCGCCAGAAGCGCTCGTCGGCGGCACTCGCGCACCGTGCGCCATCTCGCTCAGCCACTCGAACGCGCGCGCTGTATGCACGGTCGCGCCTGCGGGGATTGCCATCGGGTGCGACATCGAACTGGTCGAGCCGCGCGATCCCTCGTTTGCCGCCGACTATTTCACGCCGATCGAGGTTGCATTCGTAAGTGCTCTACCGGAAGAACTTCGCGCACACGCAACAACTTTGCTCTGGAGCGCGCGCGAGTCCGCGTTGAAAGCAATCGGCGAAGGCCTGCGTCTCGACACGCGCGATGTGGCGGTCGTCGTCGACGACCTCAGGCTCGACGTAGCCGCGAGCGGCTGGCAGCCGATCACCGTGACCCGACGCGAACCGGCGACCTCGTACGGCGGATGGTGGCGCGTGGACGGTGCGTTCGTCTTCACCGTTGTCGGCTGTCCAAGGCTGCACGCTGCGCCTCGCGAAGCCTGACCGTCACCGCGCTCTGAGCGATTGCGTGGTAGCATTCGCGCGTGACCCTCATCGAACTCGATCCCAACGACCCGGCACTCGCCGTCATCGAGACGGTTCGGCGAGCGGCGCTCGTCTTCTATGCCGAGGACAGGTGGAAGCCGTTCCCGGCCGACAGTCCGGAGAGTCGCGTCACAAAGCCCGATGCGGGAACGCACGTGCAGTTCAACCACCTTCCCGGACGCCATCCGCACGCAGAGTATCGCGGTCCGCTCGGACGATGGTGGGTGCGCATCGATCCAGCGAGCGGAATGCCGACCGAGACGCCGACATTCGTGCCGAGCGCCGGTGCGACGAGCTCCGCGATCAACTAGACCGGAATCAGCGGAACGAGCGGTCGAAGAGGTCCGCGATCGCCTGCCGGCCGTTCGGCTCGAGGAAGCGCGTCCCGGTTCCCGTGAACTGCGACTCACCAATGACAGGAGGCGCGATGTCGTTCCACGTGCCGTTGTCCCACACAAACCAGCCGTCGCGCTCCTGGTCAAAAACGAAGAGCGGCTTGTTGCAGATCTTGGCGAACTCCGCGCCCCAGCCCGTTCCGCCCTTCACCGTGCCGTCGTCCATGATCTTGCCAACGACGTAGATCTCCTGGCCGCTGTTCACCTGGTACCAGATCGTCTGAAGGACCTTTCGAAACAGGGGAGTGTTCGGATACGTGCGATGCATGAGATTCGAGACGTAGCTCAGACTGACGTCACCCTTCTTCAGCTCGGCGTGCGTCAGCACGCGGACACCGCGGGTTCGGGCGATCTGGTGCTCCTCGAAAGTGTAGTTCACCTCGTCGATCCCGTGACGCTCGGCGTTCGCGCCAAACTCCGCCTCGGCGCCATTTGCGCCGCCGCTGAACAATGTGCAGTCGTTAGCCTTCGGCATCCACCGTCTCCTTCAAGTCATGCGAGTGAAAAAAGCGGGTGTAGTTATACAGGGAAGCGTCGGGTGTGTCGAGATGGGGGGCGGAGCCGCTGCGTGCGACCGCCGTCGCCGGTACGAGCCGGGAGGCCCGCCACGACGGCACGAGAACCGCACGCTGAGCGTTGACTATCGGGGCGCTACTTCGAGTCGATGTCGTCCCTGTGCTCGGTGTCGGCATCGGTCGAAGCCGGTTGATCGGGCGTCGCCGTCCTGCCAACGACAATCTCGATCGTCGTGACCTCCATGGACGCGCCGACTACGCTGGGCCGGGCTTCGGATTTCTCCTCGTTGCCGAGCGCCACGACGGCCGGCGAGCGTAGGGTGCCCTTCTCGCTCGATCCAGCAGTCGCCACCGCAACGAGGGCGCTCTCCGTGCGTGAACCTGCGACGTTCCCCGCCGCGAGGCGAGCCATCCAGCAGTACGCGCGCGGGTAATAGCCGCGCGCCAACACGTTGGAACGCGACGCGGCGCGCGGCCGAGGCGGCTGGTACGACAGCGTTCGGTACACGACGCGCTCCGTTACAAGCGGGCCGGCTCGAACGTGCTCTGCCCGACGGGTCCAGTTTCCATTTGCATCGAACACGTAGCCGTCGTAGGTCGTCCGTTCGACGATCTCGCCCGTGGCCGACACGACGTCGAGCGACACAAGCGCACCGGTTGCGTCATAGCTGAAGAGATCGCGTCCGAGTTCCGACCCGTCACCCGCAAGTCGCAACGTCTCAGCCAGCCGTGCGCGATCGTCGTATCGAGCCCGCTCGCGCGCCACGGCCGTCGAATCGTCGTCGGAAGCGTGGAACACCTTCTCGACCACGCGGCCCGAGCAGTCGCGGACGATCGACCAGAGCGCACGCTCTGACCGCCACGTCCCGGCGCCGTCGCGAAACGACATTCCGGTCCCGGCACTCACGAGCGCAAAATGCGTGTCGCTGCGCCGATACTCGGTCTCAACGGCGACAGTCGCACGATCGAGTTGCACAAGGCGGTTGCGCTCGATCGCGACGCCGTTCACATAACGTGTGGACGAAACAAGCCGACCAGCGGAGTCATACGATTCGAGCCCTGAAAGTCGACGTTGTCCCTCAACGAGCGTGCCGCCGGCGCGATAGACATCGGCGACCTCCTCGCGGACTGTGCGCACACTGCCCTTGAAACCTCGCGCGTGCGCCTCGGACACCGGGTGCGTCTGACCCACGGCGGACGTCGCTGCTGAAAGCAGGAGAACGAGAACTGCGAGCTTCATGCAACACCTTCCAGCTGTGTGGCGACGATTCGATCGCAGTGCGCCCCTGCCGAACCCGCCGCTTCTTGAGGCGTTTACATCCCGAGAGTGCCTGTGTCACACCCTCCCGATCGCGAGCTATCGGGAAACTTATTCTCGCCGACAGCGTACCATTCGTGGTGTAAAAAGTTGCGAACAGACCCGTTGAACAGAAGCTGTACGACGGGGTGCGGGCGAAAGTTACATATTTGATGCAGAATCTCCACTTTGCAGAGACCGTGGCGCGAGAGTTGTAAACGCGACGGCAAGCCACGACGTCTCCACAATCCCCGACATGACCGACGACGCGTCCGCGCAACTCGACACCAATCCACTCTCACGATTCGCTCCGCAGATCACCTGCCTGCTGATCCTGCTGGCATTGATCGACTCGCAAGTCGTCTCCGCGATCGCTCCGCAGATCGCCGCAGGCCTCGCCGCCGACCAGGCGCTGGTCGCGACGGCGGCCACGGTGTACTCGATCGCGGCAGCCATGGTTGCGCTCGGTCTTGCGCGCATGTCCCGAATCCGCGAGCCTCAGCGATGGCTCCCGCTGTCGGGAGCCATCTTTGCGGTCGCCACACTGGTCGCGGCCGCGTCGCCGAACATTGTCGTCTTCTATGCGGCACGGGCGATGTGCGGCTGTGCCGGCGGACTCATCTCGGCGCTCGCGATAGCTGCCCTCGCGAACGCCTCGAGCTATGACCGCCGAGGCGGTCAGATGACGTGGGTGGCCGTCAGCTACTTTCTGGCGCCCGTGCTCGGCGTGCCCATCGCCACGCTGCTGACGGGCCAGTTCGGGTGGCGCGTCGCATTCCTTGTCTCGGCAACGGCGGTCGGACTGTGCGCGGTGCTGGTGAAGATGGTTCCGCTCAGCTCGCTCCACAACCTCGCGACAACCACTTCGGACGGTCCGCGCGAAGGAACGCTCGCCAAGTTGTGGCGGCTCTCGACCCAGTCGCGTTCCGCGCGGCACGGATTGATCAGCGCATTCTTTGTGTCGGGCGGGCTCGTCGGATTCACGGCGTTCCTTGGCGTGTGGCTGAACCAGGGATTCGGAGCTGGCACCGGCAAGGTCGGCGCCGTGTACGCCGTCGCGGGTCTTGGTGCCGTCATCGGCGGAGCGCTCGGCGGCAAGCTGTCGGACCGGTTCGGGAAGCGTGTCTTTGCAGCGCGCGGCAGCCTCGTTCTCGCGCTGCTGCTCGTGATGGTCCCGGCGTTCACGTGGGGCCTGCCGCTGTGGCTGCTGATCGCGATCACCGCGTTCGTCGCGTCGCTGCGCGTGGCGCCGCTTCAGGCTCTCGTCACCGAAATCGTCACGCCGGAGGAGCGTCCGACGTACATCGCGCTCAGAAACGGCGCATCGCAACTCGGGATCGCGAGCGCGGTCGCCGCGGCCGGCTGGCTGTTCGGACCGATGGGATTCATGGGCATCGGGTTTCTCTGCGCGGTCTTGTCGCTGCTGGCGTGGGCAAGCCTGAGCCGGATCGAAGACCCCCACGATGAGCCGCAAACGATCGCTCCGCGCCGCAGGTCGTGGTTGCGCCGCATAGCGGTGGCGATGGTTGGCACGATCGTGTTTCTCGCGATCGCGCTCCCCTGGTCGCTCAGCTTTCTCGTAACCAAGGCGTGGACAAGGCCCAACGAACGCAATCTGCCCGATACGCCAGCCATCTATGGTGTCGGCTACGAGGACGTTTCGTTCCAGTCGGTCGATGGCAATCAGCTCTCAGGCTGGTTTCTCCCGGGGACTGATCGCGGCGTCACGATCGTTATGTCGCACGGCCTGTTTCGTTCGCGATTCGAGCTTCTTCATCGTGGAGCGGATCTGGCCAAGGATGGCTATGGAGTCTTGATTTACGACTTTCGCCGCCACGGCAAAAGCCCTGGCGAGTTCTGCACGCTTGGGTACGAGGAACGAAGGGACGTCGAAGCGGCGATTGCGTATGCACGCGACCGGACACCCGAAAATCGAATTGTTCTTTTCGGCGTGTCGATGGGTGCAGCTGCGACGCTCCTGGCGGCGTCCGAAACATCCGGAATTGCTGCCGTGATCGCAGACAGCAGCTTCCTGTCATTGCAGCACACGATCTACCATCACCTCGCTCTTGCCCATATTCCGGTCTATCCGTTCGCGCCGATGCTCGTGTGGTTCACGTCGCTTCGCATGAGCTACCTGCCGGGCCAGTTCGACGTGGCGGACGCCGTGCGACACACGTCGTGCCCGATTCTTTTCATCGGCGGGAGCAGCGACGTTCGGATGCCGATCGAGACTGTTCTGGACCCGCTGTACGACGCGTCGACGAGCCCGCTCAAGGAGAAGTTCATCGTCACGGACGCAACCCACGGTCATGCGTACGACCAGGATCCCGCCGGATATGTAAACGCTGTAAATACCTTTTTACAGAAAGCTTTGGCTGACGCGCCTGCCCGTTGAAACACGGCCGCCCTGGGGGCGTATCAGACCGGCGAACCTCGATCGTTCCGCTGGTCAGATCCACAATCCTCTGGAGGTGCTCCGCATGAGCCCGCGCATCAAGTACACCTTGTTCACGCTCTTCGTTCTGGCGGCTTCCGTCGTGACGTTGCTTCCTGCACGCGCGTACGCGGCGCCCGCCGAGCGACGCATCGTCTTCAGCACAAAGTCGAAACAGGCGGCCGAATACGCCCGCCAGTGCGTTCTTGCCATCGAGTCGTTCCAGAACCTGCCCGTGCTGCAGGACCTCGCGCGAAAGTGCGTCGAGGCTGACCCGGAGTTCGCGTTCGGACAGTACTTCATCGCGACATTCAGCCAGACGCCCGAAGAGCTCAAGAAGAACAACGAGCGCGTGGTCGAACTTGTAAAGAACGCCTCGGACCCGGAGCGGCGCTACATCGAAGCCGTCATGCTGGTCCGCGCCGGGGAGACCGACAAGGCACTGGCGTCGTTCATCGAGCTCGCAAAGCAGTTTCCCGACGAGCGCATGGTCCAGATGATGCTCGGCCAGATCTACACGAACCAGGGCAAGTTCGCCGACGCGCGAACGTGTTTTGAGCGCGCAATCGCGCTCGATCCCAGCACGCCGCGCGCGTACACCTTCCTCGGCAACATCGAGCTGCTCGAGGCGAAGTACGACCGGGCGCGCGAGTACTACAAGAAGTCGATGGACCGGCGAGCGCCGAACACCGCGCCGTTCGGGCCGTACACAGGCCTCGCGTGGTCGTATGTGTACGAGGGCAAGTACGACGAAGGCATCAAGATCCTCGAAGCGTTCCGCGACGACTATGTCCGCACGGGCGGTTCGACGGTCTTCCCCGAAGTCTTCATCTGGAACTCGATCGCGCGGCTCCACCTCGAGAGCGGACGGCCCGAGATCGCGATCAAGGAATACGAAGCGGGCTACGCGACGGTCCCTGGGAGCACGCTCGACGATCAGCAGAAGACGATCTGGCTCGGCCGGCTGCACCACGGCAAGGGGCGGGCGCTATCCAGGATGGGCAAGCGCGACGACGCGTGGAAGGAAGCCGACACGATCAAGACGATGATCGAGAACGGCGGCGAGGCCGGCAAGCAGTTCTGGCCTTCGTATCACTACATCGCCGGTTACCTGAAGTATCAGGACGGTGACTACACGGCGGCGGTCGAGGAGATGAAACAGACCGACCTCACCGATCCGTTCCACATGCTGATTCTCGCGCGGGCGTACGAAAAGCTCGGCGACAGCGAGAACGCGCAGAAGTGGTACAAGGCGATCGTCGATTCGACGGCGATGAACATCGAGCGCGCGCTGTCGTATCCCGAGGCCCGCCGCAAGCTCAAGGCCTGACCAGCATCCCCGAACCAGCCACGGCCGCCGCAACGAGTCGGATCAAGGCGCCCGGTCTGGTTCGGGGATCGTCTTCTCGCCGTCGCCCGGCTTGAACACGACCGTGGATTTGGCGCCGTTGCGCTTCACGATGACCGTGTTGACCTGATCGTCGAAGAGATCAAAAAAGATCTTGTTCGACAGACGCGAGCCGTCGAGCCCCGACGGCGCCGGAGCCTCGACGTACACCCACACCTCGTCGACGCTCGCGTCCTTGCCGACCCACGCGAGCTGCAGCTCATGGCCATCACGATCGGTGATCTTCAGGGCGGACTGCACGTATGCGAGC
>JBGAKX010000094.1:0-16979 GCA_044224215.1 Blastocatellia bacterium | reverse complement strand
AAGACGCGAACGGCGCGACGAAAGTAACCCTCGTCGCGCCGTTAGCCGGATGCTGGTGCGGAAGGGGGGACTCGAACCCCCATGGCTTGCGCCATACGCCCCTCAAACGTACGTGTCTACCAATTCCACCACTTCCGCAATGCTGTAAAGAACGCTACTGCTTGGGCGCCGGTTGCTTCTTGGGCTCTGCAGGCTTCTTGCCGTCCGCAGGCTTTTCGGCCGCCTTCGGCTCCGCGGGTTTCTGATCGGCTGCCGCCGCCGGTTGCGGTTCGGCGCCGGCCGGCACCTGCTGCACGGGGCCACCGGTAATGTTGCCCTTGTCGTCGATCGTCATCTGCCCCGCGGGAACGGCGCCGCCGGGAGCGCCGGCAGGAGCCGGAACGTCCATCGGCAGCGGAGTCGGCGTCGCCGGTGCCGCCGGCGTTTCCATGCCCGACGTCACCGACCGATCCGTGACCAGTCCGGGGACCGAAAGGACAAAGCCGATCGCCATGAACGAGATCGCCGCAAAAATCGTGATCTTTGCGAGCAGCGTCGTCGCGCCGCGCGGTCCGAACGCCGCGCCCGTCACGCCCCCGCCAAGCGCCGATGCCGCGTCCCCCTTGCCGGGCTGAAGCAGCACGACGAGGATGAGAATGAAGCACGACAGGATGAAAAGCCCGTACAGAATGTAAGTTAATGCCGTCACTGCGTATTCGTTTCCTTGTTCAGCAATTCCTGAATGTGTATCAACGCGTCGAACAATTCCACCGTCAAACTTGCCCCGCCGACGAGGCCACCATCAATGTCCGGCTGACGCAGCAAATCGGCCACGTTGTCCGGCCTGGCGCTTCCGCCATATAAAACCCGCATGGTCTCTGCAACATCCGTCCCGGCGTACTTGGCGACGATGTCGCGAATGAACCGGTGCATCTGCTGGGCCATTTCCGGCGTTGCCGAACGGCCCGTTCCGATTGCCCATACGGGTTCGTAGGCGGCAATGGTACGGGACAGGTCCGGGGCTGTCAACCCCTCTATTGCCCGTACTATCTGGCGTTCCACGACCTCCTCCGCGCGTCCCGCGTCGCGCTCGTCGAGAAGCTCGCCGACACACAGAATCGGCACGAGACCGGCGCCAATCGCCGCCTTCAACTTGCGGTTGACGCTCTCGTCCGTCTCCCCATAGTACTGACGGCGTTCGGAATGGCCGACGATCACGTGCGTCGCCCCCGTGTCACGTATCATTCCGGCCGACACCTCGCCGGTAAACGCCCCCTCGCCCGGCTCAGCCGCCACATCCTGGGCAGCCACGAGAATTCGACTCCCTTCCGCGCGATTGACGACCTCGGCAAGCGCCAGAAACGTCGGCGCGACGAGCACGTCCGTCGTCGAAACGTCGGTCAACCTGGGACCCAACTCGACCACAAACGCGACCGCCTCGGCGATCGTTTTGTGCATCTTCCAGTTTCCGGCAATCAGTGGCGTTCGCATGGCTTGTGACTCGATCGACGCGTTGAATCCACACCGGCCTGGCGAGCGCCCGGGAACACGTCCCGTGTTGCTATCGCCACGATTACTTTGCCGTCAGCGCGGCAACTCCAGGCAGCACCTGGCCGGACAGAAACTCCAGGGAGGCTCCGCCGCCCGTTGAAATGTGAGTGATCCGGTCGGTCAGCCCGGCCTGGCCGATCGCCGCGACCGAATCGCCGCCACCAACGACCGATGTCGCGTCCGACTCTGCGACCGCCCGTGCGACCGCTACGGTCCCGGCGTCGAACGGCTTTCGCTCGAACATGCCCATCGGACCGTTCCACAGGATGGTCCGGGCCGTCCCGATGACCTTCGAATAGGCGGCGATCGTGTCGGGCCCGATGTCGAGACCCGCGTCGTCGCTCCCCGTGTCTGAAATCGCCATCGTTCGCGGCGCCCGTGTCTCGTCTGCGCGGTCGATGCAGACGTGATCCGACGGCAGAAGGAGCGCGACACTGCGCGCGGCAGCATCCTTCTCGACCTGCCGCGCAACATCCAGCTTCTCGTCCTCCACCAGCGACCTGCCTACGGCCAGACCCTCCGACTTGAGAAACGTGTACGCCATCGCTCCGCCGATCAGGATCGTGTCCGCCTTCTTGAGCAGATTGTCGATGACCTCGATCTTGTCCGAGACCTTGGCGCCGCCAAGAATCACGACGAACGGCCGTTCCGGGGACTCGATCACGTGACCAAGGTATTCGAGTTCCTTCTGCATCAGCAGCCCGGCCGCCGATTGCCCGACACGCCGCGTGACGCCTTCGGTCGACGCGTGTGCGCGATGCGCCGTTCCGAACGCATCGTTTACATAGACGTCCGCGAGCGCGGCCAGCTGGCGCGCAAATCCCGGGTCGTTCGCCTCTTCCTCGGCGTGAAACCGGAGGTTCTCGAGCAGCAGCGCGTCCCCGTCCGAAAGCCGGGACACCGCCGCCTGCACGTCAGGGCCAACGCAGTCGGACGCGAACGGCACGTCGCGGCCGAGCAGTTCCCCAAGCCGCCGGGCGACTGGCGCGAGCGTGTACTTCTCGTCTCGCGTTCCCTTTGGCCGGCCGAGGTGCGAGCAGAGCACGAGTCGCGCGCCGTGCTCGAGCGCGTACCGGATCGTCGGGAGCGCGGACGAAATGCGCGTGTCGTCGGTCACGGCGCCATCCTTGATCGGCACGTTGAAATCCACGCGCATCAGCACGCGCTTGCCCGCAAGGTCGAGGTCGGTGATTGAAAGAACGCTCATATGTCGTAGCGGAGACTGCTCGGGAGGGAGATGGAGGTTAACCGGACGGCGGCGAACGCGTCGGATGCGACGCCGACGCGCCGTCCGGTCCAGAAGGTTCCGGCGCTACAGGCCCTTGGACGCCAGGTACTTCACGAGGTCACGGACGCGGCAGCTGTAGCCCCACTCGTTGTCGTACCACGACAGGACCTTGACGAGCTTGCCATCGACCACCTTGGTAAACGCCGAATCGACGATCGACGAGTTCGAGTTCGCGCGGAAATCGACCGAGACGAGCGGAGCGTCCTCGACGGCGAGAATCCCCTTCATCGGGCCGGCGGCGGCTGCCTTCATCGCGTCGTTGATCTCGGTCTCGGTCACGTCGCGCGCGAGAATCGCCGTAAAGTCAACAACCGAGACGTTTGGCGTTGGAACCCGCATCGCGTAGCCGTCGATCTTGCCCTTCAGCTGAGGCATGACGAGCCCGATTGCCTTGGCGGCGCCCGTCGTCGTGGGAATCATCGACAACGCGGCCGCGCGCGCCCGGCGCAGGTCCTTGTGCGGCAAGTCCAGGATGTTCTGGTCGTTCGTATACGAGTGGATCGTCGTCATTTGAGCGCTCACGATCCCGAACGAGTCATGAAGCACCTTGGCGACCGGCGCAAGGCAGTTCGTCGTGCACGAGGCGTTCGAAATGACGTTGTGCTCGGACGGCTTGTAGTCGCCCTCGTTCACGCCGAGAACGATGGTGATGTCTTCGTTCTTGGCGGGAGCGCTGATGATCACCTTCTTGACGGATCCGTGCCGGTGCTTTGCGGCGTCCTCGGCCTTCGTGAACAGGCCGGTCGATTCGATGACGATTTCGGCGCCGACGCTCTCCCAGTCGATCTTGGCGGGATCGCGCTCGGCGAACACCTTGAAGGTGTCGCCGGCAACCGTGATGCTGTCGTCGCCTGCCGTGATCTCGTGATCGAGGTTTCCGAGGATCGAATCGTACTTCAGAAGATGCGCAAGAGTCCTTGTATCGGTAATGTCATTGACCGCGACGAAATCGATGTCGCTGTCACCGAGCGCGGTCCGCATGACGTTGCGTCCGATGCGGCCGAACCCGTTGATTCCCACTTTGATTGCCATTGCTATTCTCCTTGGGGCATCCTGCCTGTCGCATACCGACGCCGGTCGGCGCGCTAGGTATCTATCCCAGCGCGTCTGATCGTGTCAACGACGGCCCGCGGAAGGCGGTCCGCAGCGGCGCAAAACCGTCGCTACGACGCGGCCGCAGCGGCCTCCTCCGGGATTTCGGCAGGCTTGCGCGACTTCTTCATTCGGCGAAACACCATGTCCTTGAGCCCCTCGCCGCGCGCAGCGCATCGCTTGATCTGAATCTCCACGTAACTCTCCGCAATGAACGCGGAGGACGGGAATCCGAGCGCCGAGGCAACCGTCTCGATCAGTGCCGCCTCGCCCTCGAGCTCGAGGAAGTTCCCGATGGGCGTCTCGTCGAACATCGCGAGCAGCGTCTGTCCGTCCTCGACCGCGATCGTGTACACGGTTCGGAACCGCTGATATCTGAAGCTGCGCGTCAGTCCAAGTCGCTTGATGATCTTGGCGACCTTGGACGGCTGACCGACGCTCGTCTCGATCTCTTCGCGGACCTTCTTTCCCTTGTTGTCGCGCTTTGACGCCGCGCTCTCGCGCCGCGCCTTGCCCTTGTACGTCAGGATTCCTTCGTGGCGCCGGCCCGAACCGTTGCCGTCGCCGACGTACCGGACCCGCAGGTACTGGCCCTTGCGCAACTTCCCGTCCGGCAGCTTGTAGACCCAGTTGTCCTCGAAGCGGCGCGGTGTCACGACCTCGACCGCAAGACCCGAGTCGAGCAACGGTGCAACGTCGTCGAACGGGAGCTTGATTTCGACTTCGAAATCAACCCGCTTTCGCCGTCGTCCGCCCGAATCCTTTTTCTGCTTGTCGCTATCGGGTTTGTCAGCCTTGAGCTTTCCGACCAAGAGGCCTCCACGCCGCGCAGGTGCCGAACGTACCACACTCAGGCGATCCGCCGCGAGCGGCGAATCATATCGACAGGTCGTTACGTCGGTGTGAACTCCGTGTAAACTCTCGCTCCGGCTTCCCGGTTGCAGCACCCCCAAGTGCCCGCCAAACCTCGCGATCCGCACCGTCTGGTATACTCGCCCGCACGCGTTCGGTGCGTCGCACGCGCCCGGTTCGGACCCGTTGGAGAGGACAGCATGGGCATTCAGGATCTTGTCGAGGGATTCCGTCGATGGCTGGATGGCGAGGAGTCGGCAGCCGAGAAGGGGCCCGCCCGCCCACGTGGCAAGTGGGAGGATTTCATGGTCGCCATCGCGCGCGAGGTCGAGGCGGTCATGCAGCACGAGATGTTCACGCCGCCCGGCGGCCCGACGTACATCCCGCGGGAATATGTGGTGTTTCTGAGCTCGGACGACGACGCGGACTGGCAGGGCGAGAAGCGCGAGGGGCTCGAACGCGGCCTGCACTACGTGCTCGGTCAGCGGGCGAGCGAGCTCGCGGGAACGACGGAGTTCCAGACCAAGTCCTTCATCATCGAGCTGCGCACGGACTCGGCCCTCGAGCGCGGTCAGTTCCGCGTCCAGCCCGTATGGGACACGAGGACCGATCGCACGACCGTGAAACCGCGCCGCCCGCCGCAGCCGGTTGCTGCCAGGACCGAGCCCGAACCGTCAAGTTCCACCGAAGCGGACGACGAGTCGACCGTCGTACGGCCAAAGGGCCGAACGGCGGCTGCTTCGTTCAACGTAGCCGTCACGCGGACCGGCACAGCGGATTCCGAAAACGCGTTCACCGCCTCGTTCTCGAAGGCGAAGATCACGATCGGCCGCGGATCAAAACAGATGAGCGTGGACCTCAAGCTCGAGGGCGACCTCGAGGTCAGCCGGCATCACGCGTCGCTCGAAATGCAGGATGGACAGTTCGTGGTCACGTGCGAGGGCCGGAACTCGATCTTTGTCGACGCGACCGAAGTGATGTCCGGAGAATCGGCCATCGTGCTGCCTGGTCAGAAGATCGCGATTTGCACGTTTGTCCTGAAACCGGTGTGCCCCGGGGATCCTGCAACGGGCGGACTTTCGTAGATGCGGCAACGGGCGCGCGGCTTGAAGCCATCGAACGGCGGGAACCAGTCTCATCCAGGAGTCTCTGAACCGATGCATTCCGCGAGCAGAACGTCTTTCGTACGCCATTTGATCGTCGTGCTGGCCCTGGCGGGCCTCGTATCCGGCGCCGCACCCGTGTTCGCGCAGAAGCCGGCGGACCTGTCACCCGACGAGGTCATCAAGCGCTTTACCGAATCCGAAAGCCGCTTGCGAGAGGCGCGCAACTCGTACACCTTCCGGCAGGACGTCCTGCTTCAGACGATCGCGGACCCGAACTACGTCACGGGGACCTACCGTCGCGTGTCCGAGATCGTCTTTGACGACCAGAGCAAGCGCATCGAGAAGATCACGTACTTCCCGCCGTCCACCCTGCAGTCGCTCACCATCACGCAGGAGGACCTCAGCGATCTGGGGATCATCCAGCCGTTCGCTCTGACGGTGGAGGACGTTCCGAAGTACGCCGTCAAGTACGTCGGTCGCGAGAAGATCGACGAAATCGACACGTACGTATTCGACGTCGCGCCAAAGGACCCCAAGGGCATGGCAAAGCGCGGCGAGCGGTATCTGACCGGTCGCGTGTGGGTCGAGGATCAGGACTACATGATCGTCAAGGTGGCGGGCCAGGCAGGTCCGGAGATCGGCAACAACCGGTACCCTCACTTTGAGACGTATCGCGAGAACATCGACGGCAAGTTCTGGTTTCCCACGTACACCTATGCCGACGACGTCCTGGCGTTCCAGAACGGCGACATCCACATCCGGATGGTCGTCAAGTACACGAACTACAAGCAGTTCACGGGCAACATCACCGTACTGTCCGACGAGGGTCCGACGAAGCCCGAGAAGCCCTGAACACGCAACGACGTCTATTCAGATCCGAGCAAGGCGCTGACGGGCGGCAGTTCGCCGCCGTTCAGAAGTTCCTCGACAAAGTCACGGTTCTCCTTCGGAGGATTCGTGGCGAGGTACTTCTGGAACTCCTTGCGTGAACCGCCATTGTCGCCTTTGTACGCGAGCGCAAAACCCAGGTACATGTGGACATCCGGGTCGTCTCGCAGTTCGTCCGCGTCGCGAAACGCATCGGCCGAGTCGTCCCACTTCTCGAGACCGAGGTACGCGAGGCCCTTGTTGAACGAGACCTCGAAGTCCCGGTCCGTGAACTGCCGCTCCGCCGTGTCGAGCGCTTTCAATGCATCGCTGTACCGTCCGAGCGTGACATAGGCGGCGCCCATGTTCCGGTATGCCTCGGGATACTCGGGCTGTTTTGCGATTGCCTCCTTGTACTTTGCGATCGCATCCTCGTCCTTCTTGGCCCGCTGCAGGTCGAAACCCTCGAGAAAGATCTTCTTGGCATCCGCGGACGGAGAGTTCGTCGGAGGCGTAGTCGGCCCACCCGTCGTCGGCGGTGTGCTCGGCCCCGTCGGGCCCGTCGGCCCGGGTCCGGCGGTGGTATGGCTGCCAAACCAGCCGTTGTAGTATCCGAATCCGGCGATGCCGACGCCACCGGCGAGCAACAGGAAGACAACCACCAACCCGATGATCAGACCGGCGCCGCCGCCCTTCTTCGCAGGCGCCGCACCGTATGCAGAGGACGGCATCGGCGCATACCCTGGCACCGCCGAATACGGCGTGCGATCCGTCGGGGGCACGGTCTGCTGCGCGCCGATCGGAGGCTGCATCGGCGGCGCCGCGACGAACGGCGTGATCGGCGGCTGCGCAACCATCGGAGTCATCGGCATCTGCGGCGTCGAAGCGACCAACTGGGTCGCGTCCTGCGGCGGCGGCGGATACGGGTGATTCACCGGCGTCGTCTCGGGCCGCGAGTTCGGCCGGGTTGCGACCTGCGTCTGATTGTCCGATGTGACGACCTGACCGGCGCCTGACACCGCACCCTCGAGTTCCGTGGCGAAGACGCCGGCGGATGGTGTCCTCAGGTCACGGTCGCGCGCCAGCGCCCGCATGACCGCCGTCTCGACCGGCGCGGGCACGTCCGGGTTCATCGAGCGGAGCAGCGCCGGTGACGTCGTCAGCCGGCTGACCATGATCGCCTGCGTGTTCTGGCCCGTGAACGGCAATCGACCGCTGAGCATCTCGTACACGATCAGCGCAAAACTGAAGATGTCCGACCGCTTGTCGAGCTTCTCGCCGGCAACCTGCTCGGGCGACATGTAGTACGGCGTGCCGATGATGAGGCCGGCCTGCGTCAGGTCATGCCGACGGTCTTCGCTCTCGGCCATCTTGGCGATGCCAAAATCGAGCACCTTGACGTAGTCGCCGCCCCCGCCCTTGTTGGCCAGCATGATGTTGTCGGGCTTTAGGTCGCGGTGCACGATGCCGATCGCATGCGCGGCGTCGAGCGCATCCGCTATCTGGCGCGCAACCTTGCAGACGCGGTCGAGCGGGAACTTGCCCTCCCGGTCGAGCACCTTTGTGAGGGTCTCGCCCTCGATGTACTCCATCGCGAGGTAGACGAGGCCGTCGTCGGACTCGCCATAGTCGTAGATCGTCACCGCGTGCTGGTGCTCGATCCGGCTCGACATCTGAGCTTCGCGCATGAACCGCGGCAGCGACTCGGGATCGTTGAGCGCGCCTTCGTTCAGGATCTTGATCGCGCACGGCCGGCCCATCTTGACGTGCTCGGCCTTGTAGACGGCTCCCATGCCGCCTTCGCCGAGTTTGCGCTCGATCCGGAAGCGCCCAGCGATCGTCCGGCCGAGTAGCGGGTCAGGCGGGCCGACGCTCGCCGGACCCGCAGACCCGGCCGGTGATACTGCGGTTGTCTGTCCGCTGTGCAGCGTGCCGCCGTCGATCGGGCAGACTTTGAACGTGTCTTCGTAGGTGGCGTTACACAGCGGGCAGCGTTTCATCGAGGCTTTGGCGGTACCTGTCTAGTTTGGACTGAACTTTGCCGGCCGCAACTGTAGCGTGATCTTGGCCTTTTGCGATAGCGCCGTTCCGTTCCGTCCGGCGCCGGACCCCGATCCGCCGTTGAATCCTCGATTTCCGGCAAGCGCCGTGTTCCGGTTCTTGGGCTTCGCGGCGAGGGCCTTCTTGGGCGTGCCTGCGACCGGAACGACTTCGACCTCGACACGATTCTCGGCATAGAAGACGACAGGAGTCTTGAACTCCTTGCCGGCCGCCGTCACGCGCTGGGAATTCAGCATCTCGTAGAGCTGCTCGTCGTCCATCGCGATTTCGATGTTGAAGTGGCTGACGAGCCCGCTGCCGCTGCCGGCGGCGAGGTCGACCCGCGCACCCATTCCCTTGAGCTTTGACAGCAGCGCCTGGATCTGCTCGGGCTTGGCCTCGTCCACCGTCAGCTCGATCTGGTTCTTCAGCTGCACGGTGTCCGTGATGACGTCGCTGTTCGAATAGATCGACGCGTAGAGGTTGCCCATCATATCGGCCGAAAAGATCGGCGCGATCTCGTCGAGCGCCTTGTTGTACGCAAGCTTCGGAGCAGAGCCGCTTCCCCGCGCCGAGATCGCGCCTTCGCCGAGGATCTCGTTCGCGTTCGGCCGCACGATCGTGTACGTCAGGTCCGAATCGGCGATGTACCCGCCCTGGCTGAACGGCTTCACCTGAGGATCGATGTCGACATAGATGAGAAAGTCCGCGTTGTAGACCTCGGCCTGGCGCGCAAGGACCTTGACTGCATTGGGCTCGAGCTGTCCGCCCTTGCGAACCTGGATCGACACATTTTCCTTCGTCATCGTGTAGTCGACGGGCCGCAGTCCTGCCTGCTTGATGTCGTTGTAGACCAGCGCGCGCAGCGGCTCGACCGGTACGTCGGATGTGAAGCGCGGGCTGGGCATCATCATGATCTTTGGCGGATCATCGCCAAACGACAGCACGTCGCCCTGCACGAGCGCCGAAACCATTGCGGCGAGATCGACCTCGCCTTCGACGGTCAGGACGACCTGACCCGGCTTTGAGTCTTCGTCCTCGGCGATGATTTCGAACCGCGTCAGAAAGCGGTCGGGAGGCGTGAGCGCAATGTCGATGTCCTCGGCATAACGGTCCACGATCTCGGGCGAAAACTTGCCGGCAAGGTAGTCGCGCAGAAACGCGGACTTGGCCTGGTTCTTGGCCTTGTTGATGGACGCCTGCCGGATCTTGGGATTCAGGTCGAACGTGTAGCGCTTTCGCTTGACCTCGGCCGTCGCAGGGGCGATCAGCAGCGAGAGAATTGACAGCGCGCAGAGCGCGATTCGCAGTGATGTCTTCACGGAATTCTCCTCGGAAACACGACGTGTGCTGGGAAAGTGAACCGGGCCTACGGCGCGAGGCGCCGGAGAGCGTTCAAACTCTCCGGCGCCAGGATGCGCGCCAGGCTAGTTGTTCTCTTTCTCCTTCTTCTTCTTCCCGCCGCCGCCGCCGGCCCCCGCGGCTCCGCCGGCGCCCGCAGGCACCGATTTCGCCGACATCTGGGCCTCGATCTTGGAGAGATCGGGCGCGGCGTCGGGCGTCCCCGCGTCGTTGAACGTCCTGAGGACCTCGGCCCACGACAGCTTCTCCTGCACCTCGACCACACGGAGCATCGCGTACCTGGTCGTCGTGCGCGAGAGAACCTCGCCCGTGGCCGGATCCTTGAGGGCCTCGCCTTCGGCGTACACCTCGAACTTCATGTCAGCCTTGACGCCTGCGGCCGCACCCTTGTTGAGGGCGACGCGACCGTTCTGGACCGTCACGACGAGCGCCTCGATCGGTACCGACGCGCCGAGCTCGGCAACAAACTGTTGCGACACGCGATCGATGATCTCGCGGTAGCCAGCCTCTTCGCGGTTGCTCGAGGAGCTGGTGCCCATCGAGCTCTCTCCGCCCTTCTCGGTGTACTCGCGCGAGAGGACGATGCTGCCGGATTCCAGGTCGAGCATCTGGATCTGGACCTTGGCGACGACCTTGGAACTGAGTTCCTGGTTGCCGCTGAGACCGATCTTGGAGCCGAAACCTCCGAGCCCGCCCGTGCTCTTGGAATCAACGGTCACGCTCTGGCACGTGCCCGACACGACATAGCGCGCGGCAAGCATGCGGCCGACCTTGATACTCTCGTTGGGATCAATGACGTCGGAATTCGCGAAGCCCTGTTCTTTCAACAGGTTATCCCGCTGGGCACCTGCGACGACCTCGAATCGTCCACTGTTCACGAGCGCATTCTCGAGCGCCTGTCGAGTGATCGGGTTCGTCCACGATTGTGTGTTCTCGGCAGACGTCGCCACAAAGAGCCTGGGTTTGGCACCCGCGGCCATCTGTGTCTGTGGAGTGGCCTGGTCGGAACTCCCGGCGGTCTTCCGCTGAGGGGACGAGGCAAAGGCCGCCGACGCAAGCGCCGCGATGGCAAAGAGACTGAGCGCAATCCTTCTGTAACGCATTTGGAGAGAGAACTCCTTTTGGACAAATTCGGTGCGACTGCTCCGCACGGAGATCTAAGGTTCTGAACCTCGAGTGAGGCGACGTCGAGATTGGCTGCGTAGGGCAGCGCTCGAGTGCCTGAAGACCTGCTGAAGCCTAACTATAGGCGTGGGGTATATGGGTGTCAAACGCGCCCGGGTGCGCATTCCTGGGCGCTATGATGCGCGAGGAGTCGCCATCGGTTGCGCGGAGAATTTACAAAGTGAGGACCGAGGCGACCGCGTCGCGCGCGCGTTCGAGGAGCGCGGGGACATCGGCCTCCGTCATACCCGCGGTCGGGATCGGTTCGTGGAACGTGACCGTGATGGGCACCGGCCTGAGGCGGATCGCGCCCCGCGGCATTGCCGCGAACGCGCCATCGATGGTGACGGGAACGACTGGGACCCCGGCGTCAATGGCCATGTAGAAGGCGCCCTTCTTGAACGGCAGCAGGTTGCCGTCGCGCGTGCGGGTGCCCTCGGAAAACACAAAGAACGACCGGCCGGCTTTGATCGCGGCGGAAGCACGCCGTGCCGATTCGCGCGCCGCTTCGGGATTGCTGCGGTCCACGGCGAGCATCCCGACATAGTCGATCCCCACGCCGAGCACGGGGACCTTCTTTATCTCCTTCTTTACAAGCAGTCCGGCGCGTCTGTGCCACGTGCCGACGTTCACCCAGACGATCGGCGGGTCGAGGAGGCTCTGGTGGTTCGGCGTGAAGACGTAGACGCCGTCGGGGTTGATGCGCTCGCGCCCGTGGATCGTCACCTTGACGCCCCCGAGCCACATCCCGAAGCGGGCAATGATCGCCGCCGGAACGGTGATGAACTCCTCGCGTCGTGTAAGGGCGGTAAGCGGGATGGCGAACGGGCCCACCAGACCGAGGCCGGCGCCCCACGTGATGAGCATTGCCCACGCCCGCAACCGTCCAAGCATCCGCTCATTGGAGCGTTCAGGTCGCGTCAGTGTCAAGGTGACCGGTCGCGGGCGGCTCCCGGATACAAAATCATGGCTCGAAACCACTACATCTTGCGTTTTCGGATTTCCACACCCTATAATGTGCTGGGTTTCGGACGAGCGAACCGTGTGTGGACCGCGTGCGATAGCGCGCTGAGGCACTCACGAAGGATCGCCGTCTCTACGGATGCCGCTCCTCTCGGCGACGTGCCAGCAGTTTCCTGGAAACCCGAATGTTCGTACCAAAGATCCGTCCTCGAACGATCGAGGAATGCACCCGCTGTAACGGCACGGGATGGGAGCGAGCCGAGGACGAGCGCGTCCGGCGCTGCAGCTGCCGGACGGGAGCGAGGACGTCCCGCCTTCTGGCGGCCGCGCGAATCCCCCGCCGTTACGAGGATTGCACGTTCGAGAGCTACTTCCCGTTGAACCCCTCGCAGGAAGCGGCGCTGATGTTCGCACGCCGGGTGGCCGACGAGTTCCCGAACCTCGACGTGGGTCTTCTCTTCATGGGAACGTGCGGCATAGGGAAGACCCATCTTTCGGTGGCGATTCTGCGAGCGCTCCTCGACAAGAACATCCCGTGTCTTTTCTATGACTTCCGTGACCTGCTGAAGGAGATCCAGGAGAGCTGGAACTCGCAGACCCAGTCGTCCGAGATGACCGTGCTCGCACCCGTTTACCAGGCCGAAGTGCTTGTTCTCGATGAACTTGGGGCCACGAAGCCCACGGAGTGGGTCAAGGACACGATGACCCATATCATTAATAAGAGGTACAACGACCGGAAGGTCACGATCTTCACGTCGAACTATCTCGACAGCAAGGTGACCCAGTTCGACGAGCTGCTGCAGGACCGGGTCGGCACCCGCCTGAGGTCCCGGCTGCACGAGATGTGCAAGGTAATCTCGATCTCGGGCGAGGACTACCGCAAGACGGTCAAGCAGGCCGGCATCAAGTTCACGGACCAGTAATCGACGCGGACGGGCTATCTGCCCTTGAGCGTGTCGAGAAACTCCTCGTACCGGCGGCGGTCGTCGTCGGCCATCTCGAGGATCTGAATTCCAAGAAGGTACGTGGCGTCATCGGTCGAATCGTACCTGACGGTCTCGCCGCGAATCGTGACGTTTCCGCTCGGCAGCCCGAGGACGATGTCGAGACGCGTCGGCGTCACCATGTCCATCGAGTTGTACACGTGCATGCCGTCGACTCTCAGTGAGGGCGTTTCGACGGCAAGCCCGGTGGCGCTCAGGTCACGCGTCCGAACCTCGACAAAGCTCGATACGTTGGCCCCCGATGCGACGCGAAAACGGGTCGGAACCGACGCTGGGCGGCGACGTGGCGACTTTCGTTGGTAGATCAGCCGGCGTGATAGCCGTCGAAGCAGCGAGTCGACGAAACTCACGATGGTGGTACTTCCCTCAGGTCTTCGAGCAGAACCCGGGCAATCTCGGCGACGCTCCACGCCTGCGCGACAGCGCCGCGCGGTGTGTAGGGCGGATCGCCGTCGGCGATTTCGGAGATCTGCCCGAGGCAGCCCTCCGTGCCAAGATGCCGGGACAAGGGGGCAATGACGGAGCGAATGCGATCGAGCGTTTCAGGTGTCCGGCCACAGGCCTTGAGATACGCGCTCGAGAACGGGCCGAGCAACCAGGGCCACACGGTCCCGTTGTGGTATGCGCCATCGCGATCGCGGGGGGAGCCTTCGCATCGCGGGCGGTAGTTCGGGTCGGAAGGATCGAGTGTTCGCAATCCGATCGGCGTCAGAAGCCGCGCTTCCACTGCCGACACGACATCCCGCCTGAACGGCTCGTCGAGCACGGCGTGATGGAGGCTGATGGCAAACAGCTGGTTCGGACGGCAGGCCGCGTCGTCGCCGTCCGGACCGTCGATGACGTCGTACAGCCAACCGGTCTCGCGATTCACGAACCGGTCGTTGAAGCTTGCGCGCACGCGGCGCGCGTCGGCGCGCCACGCTTCTGCGTCGGCACGTTCGCCAAGCGCGTCCGCGATGTCCGCGGCCGCAAGCAACGCGTTGTACCATAACGCATTGATTTCAACGGGTTTGCCGTGCCGAGGCGTGACCGGGACGCCGTCGACGACCGCATCCATCCACGTCAGCGCAACGCCAGGCTCGCCGGCCGCAATGAGACCGTCGGCGGGATCCTGATGAATGCCGTAGCGCGTGCCGCCCGAGTAGTTCTCGAGGATCTGACGGATGCACGGCAGCAGTTCGCGCCTCGCAAAATCCAGGTCGCCGGACTCGGCGAAATAGCGTCGAGAACACTCGACGAACCAGAGCGCCGCGTCGACGGTGTTGTACTCGGGCGCCGTGCCGGCTTCGGGAAAGCGGTTCGGAATCATCCCGCCGTCGACGAACTCGGCGAACGTCTTCAGGATCTCGTGCGGCAGGGGCCATCGTCCCGTCGCCATCGCGAGCCCGGGAAGCGCGATGAACGTGTCGCGGCCCCAGTCCGCAAACCAGTGATACCCGGCGATCACCGTCTTTCGACCGTCGCCGCGCGTCGCGATGAACTGCTCGGCCGCTTCCGCCAGACGGGTTGCGAACGTCTCGGACCACCGGTCGAGCGCGGGAGCCGTCGCCGTTCCCGCGCCGCCCCCCGAACGGGGACCCGTCGTGCGCGACCGCGCGGCACGCGCGGCGCGATCGTTGCGTCGAGCCGTTTCGCCGAGCGCGAGCGCCTCGGCCTGCGCCGCGCCGAAGTTCTCGACGCGTTCGAGCGACGCGTAGACGAACGCGCGAGTCTCATCGCCTGGGAGGTCAAACGCAAACGTGCCGTGCGAGTAGAGGTCTTCGTGACCCTCGAAACCCCGGGCGATCTCTTCGCGGTATTCGAATGCTCGATACCAGTACCCGTCCTCCACGAATTCCCGCGCGTTGTGGTGCAGAAAGACCTTTGGCAATTCCGTGTACGGCCGGATGGCAACACAGCCGTCGGAGATTGCAGTGGTGGCGTCGAATGCCGGGTTCTCGAACGTGAGCGCGTGAAAGTCGCGGAACGCCACGAACGGACGCACGTTCAGGCTGACGCGCGTGTGCGGGCGGACGCCGCGCACGCGATACCCGACCATGACGGACTGTCGTCCCTGGGGCATCCAGACGCGGCGCTCGAGCTCGACGCCGCCCGCGGCAAAGGTCCACATTGCGACGGGTCGCGCTTCGAACGCAGCGAGGTGTTCGTAGCCGGTCGGGTCCACCGCATCCCGGTAGATGTTCGTCGCGAGCGGATACTCCTCGCCGTCGACCGTGAGCACTTCGTCGAGATGCGAGAGGAGGACGTATCGCCGTACCGGCGGATCGAGCGCGGCGACAAAGAGCCCGTGATACCGGCGGGTGGCCGCGCCAGATGCCGTTCCCGACGAGTAGGACCCCAGCCCGTTCGTCTCGAGCCACTCGCGCCTGGCGAGCCGCTCGAGTCTCCTGTCCAAACCCATGCGCCCCAGTGTATGCAAAACCAGCCGCGAATACCACGAATCTCGTCGGCCTGAATCGGCCGGTTTGACGGCGGGATTCGTCTCTAAATGCTCTGTCGGAACAGGTACGACAGCTTGATGAAGAACGTGCTGTTCTCGATCGACACGCCCGGATCCCTCAAGCCCGTGATCGGGCTGTAACCGTTGTACCGCAGCTGATTGTTGTACCCGATGTACAGCGCGGTGCCGGGGTTCGGCGTCCAGCCGAACAGGTACTGTCCAAAGACGTGCGACGTCAGCGTGTCGTAGTCGGCGCGGACACGCGCGAACGCAAAGCGCGTGAACTGGTACGTCGACCGGAACGACACGAGGTTCGCATCGTAGGCCGTCAGACCATTGTCGTGACGCACCAGCTTGTTCTTGATGTACGAGACACTCGCCCGGAGCGCTTCGGTCGGAAGGTACAGCGCGCCGAGCTCCATGTAGAGCTCGTTGCCCGGGCCCGGATCGTACGCGGCATACGGGTTTGCAAGCGCCGCCGGACTCACGCGCGGATAGTTTGGCCCAGCGCCGAAGTCATAGTCGAACGACCCGTTCGTGAACGCGATGAACGAGTTGACCGAGAGCTTACGAATCGGCGTCGAGTTGAAGAACGTGTAGATCTGCTTCTTGTATGTCGATCGCTCGGGATCCGTCCCCGAGAATCCGCTCGGGTACGACGCGGGCACGTAGGGCAGAAACTCGCTCTGGAACAGGCGCTCGTAGCCGCCATATCCCCCGATGCCCAGGTTGGTCTCGCGCCGGAAGTTGAACTGAACCGACGATTCGACATCCCAGTTCTGAAGATTGCCCTGCCAGTCGTAGTTCACTCCGCCGTAGTTGATGATCCGATACCCGATAAACGCCTTGTTCGGATTCGGGTCGTTGCTCCACCTGAGGAACACATCGTCCCGATTCGTGTCAATCCGGCGCGTGTATCCGACATTCGCACGATAGTCGGCCGTGCGTCCGACGGCGGTCACCCTGTAGCCAAAGTTCTTGTCCGTGTAGTCATACGAGGTCGCGTAGCCGAATCCGTTGCCTGTTCGATAAACGTTGTCGCGGGTCGTGTCGTCATAGAAGAACTGTCGGGAGGTCGTGCCGACAACCTGGAAGTCCCAGATCGTCTTCGGATTCAGCTTGAAGCGCCCGTCGATCGAGCCAACGTTGTTGTGGTCTTCGATAAAGCTGTAACTCGTCGCGATCAGCCCGATGCTCGATTCCTCGCCGATGTCGCGCTTCAATCGCAGCACCCCGACATACGAGTTGTGGTCGAGGTATTTGAGGATCGA
>JBGAKX010000093.1:0-17395 GCA_044224215.1 Blastocatellia bacterium | reverse complement strand
TTCACGTACACGCCGCCAAAGAGCGGGCAAGACTACGTCGATCTACGGTTCCCCGTCTGGTCGCCCGGGTCGTACCTCGTCCGCGAATTCGAGCGCCACCTGCAGGACTTCACCGCCACCGTCAACGGGTTGCCCGCCCGGTGGGCAAAGACGGACAAGGCGACCTGGCGCGTCTGGGTGCCGAAGAAGAAGACCTCGAGCCCCGTCTCGGTCTCGTATCGGATCTACGCCAACGACCTGTCGGTCAGAACGAGCCATCTCGACGATTCGCATGGGTACTTCAACGGCTCGAACCTCTTTCTCTATGCCGATTCGACGCTTGCCTCGCCCGCGCGGCTCGTCATCGAGACGCCAAAGGAGTGGGACATCGCGACAGGCCTCAACAACATCGAGGGCCCGGTTCGCAACGGCGACGTGAACCGGTCCGCGTTCTTCGCGCCGGATTTTGACCGGCTCGTCGACTCGCCGGTCGAGATGGGCACGTTCCAGCGGCTGACATTCGACGCGGTCGGGAAGCCGCACGAGATCGTGATCTGGGGCGCCGGCAACTACGACGCCGAGCGGTTGAAGACCGACTTCAAGAAGTTCGTCGAGGCCGCGGCCGCCATCTTTGGCAAGCAGCTGCCGTACGACCGCTACGTGTTCATCCTGCAGCTGTTCCCCGGCGGCGGCGGCGGTCTGGAACACCTCAACTCCACGGTCATCGAATCGCCGCCGTACGTGTTCCAGAAGAAGGATTCGTACCGCGATTTTCTGAGTACCGCGGCGCACGAGTACTTCCACGCGTGGCTCGTCAAGCGGATCCGCCCCGTTGCGCTTGGTCCGTTCGACTACTCGCGCGAGAACTACACCTCGATGCTGTGGCTGATGGAGGGCGGTACGGACTTCTACGCCAACGTGCTGCTCTTGCGGGCCGCCCTCATCACCGAGGACGAGTACTACAAGGAGCTGGCAAAGACCATCGACGCGATCGAGCGAAATCCGGGCCGCAAACACCAGTCGCTCGAGGAGTCGAGTTTCGACGCATGGATCAAGTTCTACCGGCCGAGCGACAACGCGGTGAACAGCCAGGTGAACTACTACACGAAGGGCGCGCTCGTGACGGCGATGCTCGACCTGGACATTCGCGGCAAGACCGGCGGCGCCAAGTCGTTCGACGACGTGCTTCGCTTCCTGTGGACGACGTACACGTCCAAGGGACTCGGTGTCCCGGAAGGCGCCGTCGAGGCCGCCGCGACGGCAGTGGCGGGCACGAGCATGTCGCCGTTCTTTGACAAGTACGTGCGCGGCGTCGAGGACATCCCGTACGACGAGTTTCTGAAGGTCGCCGGCCGCAAGCTCGTGGCCGAATCTCCAAAGGACGAATCGCGCGTGGACCCGTCGACGCAGGCCGGCTGGCTCGGCGCATCGGTCGCCGATTCGGGCGGCCGCGTGACGGTCACGTCCGTGCTCGACGGATCGCCGGCGTGGACCGCAGGTCTGAATACCGGCGACGAACTGCTCGCCATCGACGGGGTGCGGATCACGGTCGCAACCCTTGGCGACCGGTTGGCGGATCGCCCGCCCGGCACGACGGTCGCGTGCACGATCTTCCGTCGCGACGAGCTCCGAACGGTCAAGGTCACGCTCGGCACGCGTCCACCCGACAAGTACCGGATCGAGAAGATCGACGACAAGAAGCCGGCCGAGAAGCCCGCCGCGGCCGGATAGGCCATCGGACGCGCTCCTTGACGCACGTTGGCAAAACTCGGATCATGCGATTCGTTTCGTCGGAGCCAATCGGCGCAGGCTCCGCGCATCCCCCGGATCACCCGTTCCATACAAACCCAGATCGTGCTGACTCCATCCAAGGAAGCTGAACGATGAACGCGATGACCCTCGTGCTCTTTGAGCTTCAGGAGGGAGCGCTTCTCGCTGGACGGGCATTTCGCGGCGCGTTTACCAGGCCGCTCTATCTGCGCGAAATCCTGCGTCAGATGGACATCCTCGGCGTCGGCAGCCTTAGCATCGTCCTGCTGTCGGGGTTCTTTGCCGGCGGCATCATCGCGCTGCAGGTCGGCGCGGTCATCATCTCGTACGGCGCGCTGCAGACGCTTGGCCAGATCGTGATGGCGGTCATGGTGCGCGCGCTCGGGCCCGTGCTGACGTGCATCATGCTGTCGGGGCGCGCCGGGTCGGGCATCGCCGCCGAGCTCGGGTCGATGGTCGTGACGGAGCAGATCGACGCGCTGCGCGCGCTCGGGACCAGTCCGATCAAGAAACTCGTCTGGCCTCGGATGTCGGCGCTGATGATCATGGCGCCCGCGCTGACGGTGCTCTGCGACCTGATGGCGGCGTTCGGCGGTTGGGTCGTCTCGACGCAGATCATCGGGGTGGCGAGCGCCACCTACATCAACTCGGCCAAGCAGGCGCTGACGTACAACGACATCGTCGGCGGCATCGTGAAGCCATTTGTGTATGGATTTATCATCGCTATCGTCGGGTGCCGGTTCGGTCTCCGCACCGTCGGAGGCACCGTGGGCGTCGGCCGGTCGACCACGCAATGCGTCGTTACCGCGTCGATCCTGATCATCTCGACCGAGTTCTTTCTGTCCAAGCTCTTCATCGCGCTTGGCGACCTCGGATTCTTGAAATAGCAGGCGGTTTCGTCGTACCTGAGAGCAATGGCGTCGCAGTCCAATACAAGCAACGGCCGGCCGAATGCGGTGGTGCCCGCCATCGAATTCCGCGACGTCGTGCTCGCGTTCGAGGACAAGGTCGTTCTCGACGGGATCAGCTTTGCGGTCATGCCCGGCGAGACAAAAATTGTGCTCGGCGGCTCGGGCACGGGCAAGTCGACGATCCTCAGACTCGTGCTCGGCCTGTTGAAGCCCGACGAGGGCAAGATCTTTGTGGAGGGTGACGAGGTCACCTACATGAAGGAGGCCGAACTGCTCGAAGTGCGCCGGAAGATCGGGATGATCTTTCAGGAAGGCGCGCTGTTCGACTCGATCTCGGTCTACGAGAATGTCGGGTTCCGGTTGCTCGAGCGCGGCGCGCCCGACATCGAGGTCGAAGAGGCCGTCCGCCGGACGCTTCGCTTTGTGGATCTCGAGGACGCGATCACCAAGATGCCGAACGAGCTTTCGGGCGGCATGCGCCGTCGCGTCGGCATCGCGCGCGCTCTCGTGGGATCGCCAAAGATCATTCTCTACGACGAGCCGACGGCGGGTCTCGATCCGCCGACGGCGCGCACGATCTGCGAACTGGCGACAAAGCTGCGCGACCTCGAGGGCGTCAGTTCGATCTTTGTCACGCACCGCATCGAGGACGCGCGCCAGATGTCGTCCGAGTTCGTCACGATCGGCGAGACGGGCGAGATCGAGTTCGTTGACGAAGGCGAGAGCAGTTGCCTGATCAATACCAAGTTCATCATGTTGCGACGGGGCAAGATCATCTTCAGCGGATCCGACGAGGAGCTGTTCGCGTCGACGGATCCGTACATCAAGGCGTTCCTGTCCTAGGAATCCGTGGCGGCGCCGCCCGGCGGGAGGAGGCAGTATGCCGAAACAGCAGACAATGAGGTGGGTCGACCTGAGGGTCGGCCTGCTGGTGGTTGCCGCGATCGTCGCGCTGATCATTCTTATTCTTGCCGTCAGCGGCGACATCTCGTTCTTCAAGAAGCGGATGCTGTTGTACACGGACCTTCCGGGCGCCGAGGGCCTCAAGGTCGGCGACGAAGTCCGACTTGCCGGTGTTCGCGTCGGCACAGTGAAGTCGGTGTCGTTCAGCAGCGAGATTCCCAAGGACATGGGCGCGACGAGCGCCGTCCGCGTCGAGATGCAGATCGAGGGCGACGACGCGCAGAAGCGCATCCGCGGCGACTCGCGTGCGATCCTGCGGCAGCTGGGCCTGCTTGGAGGCGAATACGTCAACATCTCGCCCGGGACGCTCGCAGCCGACCCGGTCAAGAACGGAGACGTGATTCCGGGTCTGCAGGAGACGACGATCGGGCAGGTCGTCGAGAGCTCGGACGATCTGCTGAACGGGTTCAAGCAGCTCTCGGCCAAGCTGAACCAGATCACCCAGACGATCACCGACGGCAAGGGGACGATCGGCAGGTTCGTCAACGACGAGACGTTCTACCTGAACCTGAACAAGACGACGCTCGAAGCGCAGGAGCTGCTCAAGCGCGTGCGCGAGGGCGACGGCACGATGGGCAAGCTGATCAACGATCCAAAGCTGTACAACGACCTGCAGGCGTCGGTGAATTCGCTGCAGGAGGTCACGGACAAGATCTCGGCCGGCAAGGGCACGATCGGCAAGCTCGTCAACGAGCAGGAGGTCTACGACAAGGTCAACGACGCGGCGGCGCGTCTGGACTCGGCGAGCCAGCGGATCGACGAGATTACCGCGCAGGTTCGAAGCGGAAAGGGCGCGATTGGCGGGCTGATCTATGACGAGAAGCTGCATGACGACGCGACGGCGGCTATCGCGAGCCTGAAGGCGATCACCGATCGGATCGATCGCGGTGAAGGTACGCTCGGGAAGCTGTCGAGAGACGAGGCGCTCTACAACAACCTGAACCAGCTGTCTGCCGAGTCGGTGAAGCTGCTGTACGACTTCCGGCAGAATCCGAAGAAGTACCTGCGGGTGAAGCTGGCGGTGTTCTAGACAGAGCTGGGCGCGGTAGCGCTCAGGCCCCAATTGGCGCCCAAGCGCGCGTGATTGACCGGTACATCTCGCTCATTTGCACTCATACCTTGGGGCCTGAGCGCTACCCCGCGCAGCACAGATCAAGTCATAGCGTCCCGGTGGTCTGCGCGCACGTTGAACCCGCCCTCCGCAAGCCTCCGCTGGATCAGATCCGCGACGTACACCGACCGGTGCCGGCCGCCCGTGCATCCGATCCCGATCGTGACATAACTCTTCCCTTCCCGCTCGTATCGCGGCACCAGGAACGTCAGCAGATCCATCAACCGGTCGACCGTCTCGCCGACCTCGGGCTGTGACTCGAGAAACGCCGCCACGGGCTCGTCGAGCCCCGTCAGCGGCCGCAGCTCCGCCACAAAGTGTGGGTTCGGAAGAAACCGCACGTCGAACAGCAGATCCAGGTCGCGCGGGACTCCGCGCTTGAACCCGAAGCTGTGGATCGTCACCGCGACCCCTTCGCCGGTCTCGCGCGGCCGGAACCGGTCGCGGATCGCCTGGCGCAGGTCGTGGATCGTCATCTCGGACGTGTCGATGATGTCGTCCGCCAGTTCGCGGATCGGCGCAAGCTGTGCGCGCTCGCGGCCGAGCGCTTCGACGACTCCAGCCTGCCCGAGCGGATGCGGCCGACGCGTCTCGCTGTACCGTCGCTGCAGTGTCGCGTCGTCCGCCTCGAGGAACACGATCCGGACGTTGACACCGCGTTGATTCAGGTAGTCGTGAATCTCTGGAAACTGCGCGAGGAACTCACCGCTTCGGATGTCCACGACGAGCGCGGCGCGCGTGATCTCGCTCGACGACTGCTCGAACAGGTCGACGAACTTGGGGATGAGCTGCGGCGGCAGGTTGTCGACCGAGAAGTAGCCAAGGTCCTCGAACGCGTTTGCCGCCGAGGACATGCCGGAACCGGACAGCCCGGTGATGATGATCAGCGAGAATGACATGGTTCCGGGAGCATCGGGACGGGAACCCGCCTGCCGGGTCCCCGCCCGCGTGCCCTACGGCTCAATCAACCCGAAATTTCCGTCCTTTCGCTTGTAGATGACGCCGGTACGGTTCGTTTCGGCATCGCGGAACACGACGAACTGGTCGGTGGTCGACGTGATCCGGGCCGCCGCCTCCTCGGGCATCATCGGCTTGACGGCGTAGTTGCGCGTGCGCACGATGCGCGGCTCGCGCAGCGTCGCGATCTTGGGTTCGGCGGCCGCAGCCGCGGTGCTCGTCGGCACGGCTGCGCGCTTCCGCTTTGCGTACCGGTCCTTCAGCTTGAAGACCTGGCCCTCTATCTTCACCGATGCCTTGGTGATCGAATCGTACATGTCCTTTGTGGACGCGTTGCTCTTGAAGGTGTGATCGCGCCACGTCACCACGATCTCTGCGTTCTGCCGATGCTTCTCTACCTCGAGGATGATGTGCGCCTGCATCGGCGCCGAATCGAGGATCCTGTCGAGTTTCTCCAGGTGTTCGCGTGCGTGCTTCTTGAGTGCCGGAGTTACGGTGATGTGCCTTCCAGTGAACTCGTATCGCATGAGGATCTCCAGGTTCGGGAATCCAGGATTCGAAACCGGGAACCGGCGGTAATGACGCGTCACCGTTCCCCGGAGTCCGAGCCCCGGGCCCCAGTTCAAATAATCGCCCGCCGCTCGCGCGAGCCGGGGATACGCATCTGGTCACGGTACTTCGCGACGGTGCGGCGCGACAGCTTGACGCCGTCTGCGGCGAGTCGCTTCGCCACCTCGTCGTCCGTGATCGGATTCTTGGGGTCCTCGCCCTCGATCATCTTCTTGATCTTCAGCTTGAGGACCCGCGTCGAGACGTCTTCGCCGTCGTCGCTCTTCATGCCTTCCGTGAAGAACCGGCGAAGCTCAATGACGCCCTGAGGCGTGTGAACATACTTCCGATTGACCACGCGCGAGACCGTCGACAGGTGCATGCCGATGTCTTCGGCGACATCCTTGAGCATCATCGGCCGCAGGTACTCGACGCCGCGGTCCAGAAATTCGTGCTGGCGCTCTACGATCGACTGGCATACGCGCAGGATCGTCTGGCGCCGGTGCTCGATGTTCTTCAGCAGATCGATCGCCGACCGGAACTTCTCCTTGATGTAGTCGCGCGTCTCCTTGGACGTGTCCTTGGCGAGCATGATCTGCCGGTAGGTCTTGTTGATCCTGAGCTGCGGCAACCCGTCGTCATTGAACCGGATGACGTAGTCCTCGCCCACCTTCTCGATCGACACCTCGGGTTCGATGTACTGCGGGTCGTCCGGCACGAACTTGCGACCCGGGTATGGGTCGAGCGACCGGATGATCTCGAGCTCCGCCACGACGATCTCGATCGGAAGGCCGACCTGGCGCGCGACCTCGGGCAACTTGTGCTGCGGCAGGTGGTCCCAGTGATCGCGGACCAACCGGTACGCGAGCCGGTCCTGCGCGCCCATGTTCTCGAGCTGGATCAGCAGGCATTCGCGCGCATTGCGCGCGCCGATACCGATCGGATCGAGATGCGTCACGCCAACGTGAGCCTGTTCGACGAGCTCCAGAGGCCACGGACCCATCTCGGCAATCTCTTCCAGCGACGCGCCCAGATACCCGTCCTCGTCAAGATTTCCGATGATCGCCTCGGCAATCGTACGGATCTCGCCCTCGATGTCCGACAGACCGAGTTGCCACAGCAGCTGGTCCTGCAGCGACGGCGGGCGCGTCAGGAAGTTCTCGTACGAGACCTCTTCGCGCTCTTCGTATTCCTGCGTCTTGTAGCCCGGATCGAGGTACTCCTCGAACGTCCGACCAAAATCGATCTCCTCGAACGGGTCGCGAACCTCGACGTCGCTCCCGAGATCCGGTTCGGGCTCGCCGTCGGCGGGCGTCTCGGCGGCGACCATGCCAGCGTCGGCGGCCATCCCGGTCGTCTCGACACTCTGCGGATCTCCGGCAGACTGCGCCTCGTCGGAGGACTCCTCGGCCTCCTCGGCCGAGTTCCCCGGGTCGGGCTCCTCGAGCATGACGTTCTGGTCGAGCTCAGCGAGGATCATGTCCGACAACTCGAGCTTCGTCATCTGCAGCATCTCGATCCGCTGACGCATCTGCGGCGTCAGGACGAGACGTTGGGAGAGACTTGTCTGGAGGTGGGGTTTGACCGACATAACCGCTTACATTCTGAAGTTCTCGCCGAGGTAGATCCGGCGAACTTCCGTGTCCTCAGTCAATGCAGTTGGCGTGCCAGCCCGGAAGATCTGGCCTTCGTTGATTATATATGCGCGGTCCGTGATGGCCAGCGTCTCGCGCACGTTATGATCGGTGATCAGCACGCCGATGTTGCGTTGCTTCAGCTGCGAGATGATCTGCTGGATGTCGATGACCGCGAGCGGATCGATACCCGCAAACGGCTCATCGAGAAGAATAAACCGCGGCTCGAGCACCAGGCATCGCGCGATCTCGGTCCGGCGACGCTCGCCGCCCGACAGCGAATGGCCCTTCGTGCGCCGGACGTGCCCGATCGCCAGCTCTTCCAGGAGCGACTCGAGCCTCTCCTCGCGTTCCTTTCGAGTGATCGAAAGCGTCTCGAGAATGGCGAGGATATTCTGCTCGACGGTGAGCTTGCGGAATATCGACGCCTCCTGGGGCAAATAGCTGATCCCGCGGCGCGCCCTCAGGTACATCGGCAGGCGCGTGATCTCCTCGTCGTCGAGCTTGACGACGCCGCGGTCGGGCCGTTCGATCCCGACGATCATGTAGAAGATCGTCGTCTTGCCGGCGCCGTTCGGTCCGAGGAGCCCTACGACCTCGCCCTGCCCGAGCCCGAGCGACACGCTGTCGACGACGCAGCGGCCACGATACGATTTGCGCAATTCCGTCGCGTCGAGCCGGCTGACCTGCCTGCCTCGTTCGACTGTTCGTGCGTCGCCCGTGTCGGATACGGCAGAGCTGTCCATGAGCGCGGCTCCACGGCCAGGTTTCCTCACTCCTGACTCCCCCCGCTTGCGACGCGATGCGTCGACTTGACCCGTCCAGCGCCGGGTCGGCCGGTGGCGCGGATTCTCTCACCGCCCACATAGAAGGTCAATTCTTCGCCCGTCGTCGTTCCCTGGGCCGCATCATCGACGCGCGCGTTCGAGCCCGTCAGCACCGCCTTCTGATCCGACGCCGTGTACACGAGCTTCTGACCGTTCGCCTTACGTCCCGGTTCGCTCATGAACACGTTGCCCGTCGCGATCAGATGATCGACGGTCGACTGCTCGCCCTGGGTCAGCCATACGTCCTGGACGTCGGACTTGAGCTCCTGCGGCGCCTGCCGCGACACGACGCTGCCTTCGTAGTGCGCCATCCGCTGGGGATCCGAATAGGTCATCCGCGACGCCGTCGTGAAGATCGGCACCGTGGTATCCGCGCCCTTGGCGTCCTTGGCGGTAGCCTTGTAGAGGCCGGATTCGACGCTGCCTTCGACGACGGTCCGGCGGTCGTCGTGGAACAGCGTGATCTTGTCACCCTTGACGTAGCTGTCGTCCTGCCAAGCCCTCGCGTTGCCCGTGTAGACGGCGACGCCGCCGTCAGCCTGCCGCGCGTCGACGCGCTGCGCCGTCAGAAACACGGGAGACTTGGTCTTGCCGAACGGCGTCGCGCCGCCCGTCGACTCCTGGCTGTAGTAGGTCGTCCGGACGTCGCCACGGCCCGTGCTCGTCTGCGCGTTCGGCCGGATCTCGATGTCGTCTGCCTGGCTGCGGCCCTTCGAGTCCCAGATCGTCGGACGCCCGTTCTGCGACGGCCCGTGCAGCACGAGCGTGTCGTCGAGCGCCGTGTACACGGCCGAATTCGACGTCGCGTTGCGTTCGCCTTCGACGTACTTGAACTCGCCCGTCTGCTCCATCCGGTTGATGTCCTGCGTCTCCCTGTTGAACGTCGCGTTCGCGACATTACTCGTGGTGACTCGGACGGCCCGTCCGTCGTTCACCGTCGGTTCGGTCTCGGTCCTGACGCCGCCCGTCGCAGTGAACGCGCGCGCGAGGTTCTTCTCCTCAAAGAAGTCCATCCGCATGTGCTCGGCCGAGATGCGGCGCCGGTCCACGCGCGGCCCCGGTTTTGACGGCGTGATCGTCAGTACTGCGTTCCCAGTCGCGTCGGCGCTCTCGGCGAACTGGCCGCCGGCGAGCATGTCGAGAACGATCACGTCCGCCTTGAGCTCGCGCGATGACGGATTCGGCGCCGCGGCCGTCGCGGGAGGCGCGTCGACCGTGACAACCGCCTGGCCGTTCACGCGTGCCTGGTGGAGCTCGGACCCGGTCGCGCCGGGCGCAAAGTCGATGTCGATCCGGTCGCCCGTGACGGTGCGGATCGGCGGATCGCCAAGGCTGACCATTCGCGCGCCGCCGGTTGCGATCGCGCTCTGCAGTTGGTTGGCGTCGGCAAAGAGGAAGTCGATCGACGGCGCGGATGCCTCGGCTTTCCCGTTCGCCCGCAGGAATGCATCGCCGCGCGACTCCACCTTCTTGAATCGAGTCTCGTCGGTGAGATAGCCCACGAGCGTCGCGCCGCGCAGTTCGTCCTGCTCACGCGTGACGACGGCTCCCCCTTCGTATTTCGCAGTGAGCGCCGTGCGGTCGAACATCGCCGATGCGGACTGAATCCGGACGGGAATCTTGGGGCCGTGCGAGAAATCGACGGCCGGTTTTGGGCCGCCGCCACCGCCCCCCGCAGCCTGCGCCGCGAGCTTTGCCTTCTTCTTCTTGCCGCCACCGCCGTGGCCGCCGCCGTGTCCCCCGCCGCCCTTCTTCTTTCCCTTCTTCCCGCCCTGCGCCGGCGCGGCAGGCTGAGTGTCGGACGGTCCCGCCACCGACGCTTCGCCGGTGATCGAGGCAGCGGTCAGGTCCTTTGGCTTCTCGTCCGTCGACTTGAACGTCATGTCGACGTCGTGGTGCATCCACAGACGGCCCTGGTCCATCTCGACGGTGGCGTCGCGGCAGACGCCCTCCAGGTTCGGCCGCTTGTACTTGACCGGGCCTTCCATGTCGACGACGTGCGTCTCCTGGTTGAACCGGACACGGTCGGTCTCGACGGTCAGGCCGTCAGCCGACTCGATCTTGACGTTCTTTTCGAAGACGACGAGCGCGACGTCCTGGCTGTAGGTCGCGGACTCGGAGACGATGCGATCCGTGCCCTTTCCGTCCGCGCCGAACACGAGCAACTTGACGTTCGCCAGCTCGTGCGCGCCGTTCGAGAATGCTCGGTCGGTGTCGGCCGTGAGGAGGTACTTGTCCTTGCCGGCCTCGGTCTCGAGATGGCTGAAGTTCTGGAATATCGCGGTGACTTCGCCGCCGAGCACGGGCTCTTCGGGTTTGGGCGGCGCCGGCGCGCGCCGCGACCACAGGAAGACGCCGAGCGCGGTGACCACGCCGACGAGCGCGACGAGCGCGGCGGCGCGCGCGATCACGGGCGGTCGCGGGAAAGTGAGGAGCCTGCGTTGGAGCGAGCGTTCAGCCATTTCGGGTCGCGAGCAAACCGCGTTCCACGCAAGAATACCACACGCAAATTACAGAGCTGAGGCCGGTAGGCCTCAGGCCCCAAATCGGGTGAAAAGCACGTTGGGGCCTGAGCGCTATCGCGCTCAGCTCAGATGCCACGTCGGTCGCGCAGCTACGGCGTCGGGGCCGTCTCGTCGACGACGCGGCTCGGCGTCGGGTAGTTCCGGCCCGAGTTCTTCGGCACGCCGAGCGCCTTCAGCGACGTCGCCGTCGGCACACCCACCGGGTTCCATCCGTTGCGGGTCTGGAACGTCGCCATCGCCGAGAACGTCGCCTGGTCATACACGCCGTTCGGCGGACCCACGAGCAGGCCCTGTTTGATCAGCGCGGCCTGGATCTGCGTCACGCGGTTCGACGAGATGTCCGCGACCACGCGATTCGCAGGCTTTGGAAGATCGGGCTCGTCGGCTTCATCCGAGTCTTCGCCATTGCTGACATACGTGGGTTCGGGTTGTCTTTTGCCGGACGCCGTCGTCGTCGAATTCGACGCGATGTACGAGTCCTCGTTTTTTCCGCGGCGCGACGACGACGTCGCCACGGGCGCGGGCGCCGGGCGCGCGGTGCGTTTGGACGCGACAGGCTCGCCCTTCTTCTTCGACTTCTTGTCGCTCTTGTCCTTCTTGCCGGATTTCTTGTCTGCCTTGCCCTTCTTGTCCTTCTTGGACTTGGCGCCCTTCTTGTCCTTCTTCCCTTTGTCCTTCTTGCCCTTGTCCTTCTTGTCCTTCTTGCTGGACTTGGACGACTCGGACTTCTTGGACTTGGCGAGCGCGGACCCCACGCCAACGGGCGCGAACGCAAGACCCAGCACAAGCATCACGACGGCAATTCGGCCGAACACGTTACGGATCATCTGCGAACAACCTCGAAACACGAATCGTCAGGAGCAGAACCCGAGTATAGCCGCCCGTTCGCCCGGTTGTCATCCTTTGACCCGTATGGTCAACTCCGGCGCATGCGACCAAGGGGCCCGACGCTCGAACGATTCGAAGACGACGTCCGCGACTTCGCCGTTTCCCGTCACCTGTTCGACGGATGCGAGCGCGTCGTTGCCGGCGTCTCGGGCGGGCCGGATTCGATGGCGATGATGTACGCGCTTCTTCGAATCCGCGCGGTGAACCCATCCTGGCCCAGGGTCGTTGTCGCGCACCTCGACCACGCGCTCAGGGGGGACGAATCGACGGCCGACGCCGAGTTCGTCCAGCGTGCCGCCGACGCCAGTGGGCTCGAGTGCGTCGTCCGGCGGATCGACGTGGCGGCCGAAGCGGCGGCGCGCTCGGCCAACCTCGAAGCCGTCGCGCGCGACATCCGCTACGGGTTTCTGGAGGAGGTCGCGCTCGCGCGCGGCGCCGCCGCCGTCGCCACGGCCCACACCGCCAGCGACCAGGCCGAGACGGTCCTCATGCGGCTTGCGCGCGGCGCCGGGCTCGACGGTATGGCGGGAATCTCGGTCTCGCGGCCGCTCTCCGACGGGCCAGTTCGGCTCGTGCGGCCGCTGCTCGGCGTGACCCGGCGCGACGTGCTCGCGTATTGCCAGGACCGGGAGATCCGGTACCGCACGGACCCCTCGAACGACGACGTGTACCGCACGCGGGCCGCGATCCGCCAGACGGTCATGCCCGAGCTCGAACGGTTGTCGCCGGGCGCTGGCGCCAACCTGTCGCGGGCGGCGGCGCTCGCGGCCGACGACCGCGAACTGCTCGACGAGCTTGCCGACGACGCATTCCGGAAGTGCGCCGATGCGGCGCCCGACGGCGTCGCGCTTGACCTCGCGGCACTCGGAGCGCTCGCGAAACCGCTGCAACGGCGCGTGTTGCGCGAGGCGATGCGTCGGGCCAAAGGCGATCTGAAGCGAATCACTTTCGATCACGTCGACGCTCTCGTGGCGCTTTCCGGCCCGGGACGGACCGGTCGCGAGCTGTCGCTTCCTGGCGGTCTGACCGCGCGGCGGACGGCGCGCCATCTGATTGTGTGCCATACAGTTGAAAAGTGAGGCCAAACATTCATAGAATGGGCGGCACAGCACTGTATCCATCCCGCACGTCGTCAGTGTCGACAGCTTAGGAGGCCCTTCAATGGAAGAGAGGCTTGCAGTCCTGGTTTCTGAGGCCGAGATCAAAGCCCGCGTCGAAGAGCTCGCCGCGGAGATTCGCACGGCATTCGAAGGTCAGGACCTTACGGTCGTCGGACTGCTCGAGGACTCGTTCGTTTTCATGGCGGACCTCATCCGCGCCATCGACGTGCCGTTGCAGTGCTGTTTCATGAAGGCCAGCAAGCATCAATCCGGCGGCCATACCGAGATCGTGTACACGACCGAGTTCGATCCCCACTCCACGACGGTGCTGCTGGTTGGCGGCATTCTCGACACCGGGGTCACGCTCGACTACCTCGTCAAGCAGCTGACGGCGCGGGGCGCAAAGATGGTCAAGTCCTGCGTTCTCGTCGACAAGCCGGACTTCCGGACGACCGATTTCAGCCCGGACTTCGTCGGCTTCACACGTGCGGAAGAGATGGTCATAGGTTACGGGTTGGGACTGGCGAACGGGTACCGCTACCTCAGATATCTCGCCGAGCTGAAACAGTCCTAGCTCAAAGGTCGTACCAACTGCGCGCGACACGATTCTGCGGCCCGAATTGCTTCATTGCGGCCGCGGAAATACGTGCTGTACACTTTCGGTCAGCCCTTTGCGGCCGGATGTACGGCCCAAGGCACGGAGGTAGTGCGTGAGTTCGACGGTAAAGCAGATCATTTTCTGGTTGCTGATCATTGCGGGTGCGGTCCTTCTCTATACCGCGTTCAAGAACGGTACGGGACCCCGCGAACGGCAGCTCTCCTATTCGGAGCTGGTGCAGAGCGTTCAGCAGAAGAACGTCAAGGAGGCGGTGTTCGAGACCAGCCAGGTGCGCGGCAAGTTCGCCGACGACAGCCCGTTCGTGACCGATCTCGAAAACGAGCAGGTGCAGGCCGCACTCGTCGCCGAGATGCAGAAGAACAACACCAAGATCGACTTCAAGTCGTCGTCGGGCAACACGTGGGTCATGATTCTCACGTGGTACGGACCGTTTCTGCTGTTCATCGCGTTCTGGATCTTCCTGATGCGACAGATGCAGTCGGGCGGGAACAAAGCGCTCTCGTTCGGCAAGAGCCGGGCAAAACTCCTTTCGAATCAACAGAAACGGGTGACGTTCAAGGACGTCGCGGGGGTCGAAGAGGCCAAGGACGAGCTTCAGGAGATCATCGAGTTCCTGAAGGAGCCGCAGAAGTTCCAGAAGCTCGGCGGCCGCATCCCCAAGGGCGTCCTGATGATGGGCCCGCCCGGAACCGGCAAGACGCTGCTCGCGCGCGCCATCGCGGGCGAGGCGAACGTGCCGTTCTTCTCGATCTCGGGCTCGGACTTCGTCGAGATGTTCGTCGGCGTCGGCGCGTCGCGCGTGCGCGACCTGTTCGAGCAGGGCAAGAAGAACGCTCCGTGCATCATCTTCATCGACGAGATCGACGCGGTCGGCCGCCATCGCGGCGCCGGTCTTGGCGGCGGTCACGACGAGCGCGAACAGACGCTCAATCAGTTGCTCGTCGAGATGGACGGCTTTGAATCGAACGACGGCGTGATCCTGATCGCATCCACGAACCGTCCGGACGTGCTCGATCCGGCGCTCCTCAGGCCCGGCCGCTTTGACCGCCGCGTCATCGTGCAGCGTCCCGACATCCGCGGCCGTGAAGGAATTCTCGCGGTCCACACGCGAAAGATTCCGCTCGGCGACGACGTCGACATCGCGGTGATCGCGCGCGGCACGCCCGGTTTCACCGGCGCGGACCTTGCCAACCTTGTGAACGAGGCGGCGCTCAATGCGGCCCGGTACAACCACAAGGCGGTCGCGATGGTCGATTTCGAGTGGGCCAAGGACAAGGTCATGATGGGCGCCGAGCGCCGGTCGATGGTCATGTCCAACGAAGAGAAGCGCAACACGGCGTACCACGAGGCGGGCCACGCGCTGGTCGGCATCAAGGTCCCGAACGCCGATCCGGTCCACAAGGTGACGATTATCCCGCGCGGCATGGCCCTGGGTCTGACGCAGCAGCTGCCGGAATCGGACCGCTACAGCCATACGCGGGAGTATCTCGAGGGTGCGATCGCCATCATGATGGGCGGCCGTATCGCCGAAGAGATCTTCCTGAACCACATGACGACGGGCGCGTCGAACGACATCGAACGCGCGACCGAGCTTGGCCGCAAAATGGTGTGCGAGTTCGGGATGTCGGATCTCGGGCCGCTGACCTACGGCAAGAAGGAGGAGCAGATCTTCCTCGGCCGCGAGATCGCCCAGCACCAGGACTACTCCGAGGACACCGCGATCAAGATCGACCAGGAGGTCAAGCGGATCGTCATGGAGCAGTACAACCGCGCGCGCCAGATCATTCTGGACAACCGCGATGCGATGGTGCGGCTGGCGGAGGCGCTGCTCGAGCGCGAATCGCTGGACGCGATCGAGATCCGGCGCATTGTGGCGGGTCTGCCGCTCGACGACGAGGACGACAAGCCGTCAGGGCTGAAGCAGGAGGAGGCTCCCCGCAAGGAGAAGCCGTCGGTGCTGAAGCCGATCCTCCCGCCGGTGGGCGACGCCACGGCGTAAGAACTGCCGCAGATAAACGCAGATTTGCGATTATCTGCGAGAATCTGCGGCCTTTATATCCGTAGTCAGCTGGTGACCGATCAACTCAACCTGCTCGAGCTTCTCGAGCAGGTTGACGTGATTTGCGGCGTCGATCCCGCCCGAGTTCTGCTCTTCGTTCAACAGCCGCGCGACCGCGCGCACCAGATTCCGCGCCGTAATCGCATCGGCCTGCGCGGCGGCGATCGTCCGTGGCGTCGCCGACTTGTCGGGCTGCGGCCGCTCGCGCGTCGGACGTCGCATCTGGATGTTGCTCCATATGTTGTGCGACAGCTTGACGATGCGCTCGGCCTGCTTACGGGCCAGTCTTGCCTCGATCTGGCGTGACGGCGACAGTTCAACGACGAGATTGTTCGTGACGTCGTACAGGTCGACGAGGTCCTCGATGATCTTCCGACGGAGCCACCTGCGGTACGCCTCGGGATTCGCGGTCAGTGTGTCGCCGACAATCCGGTCGGGTCTCGGAGGCTTCCGCGTCTGGGGCGTGATCCGCAGGGGCTGGTTGGTCGCCGGCAGGTCGTCGTCGCCAATGTCCGATATCGGGGGGTTCTGCTGGGCCCGGACGGGCGCCACCAGCGCGGTGGCTGCCAAAAGGAGGATTGCCAGACTTCGCATTCTCGCCTCCCGCCGGTGATCTGACTTACTTCATCACCAGCCCATGAGCTTCCCGATAACGACTGCGGCTTGAGGATCGTCTGGAAAGATAACGGGGAGATCGCTCGTCCTTGCAGTTGCGTTGCCTGCGCGCCGCGCTTTGACCTTCACCGGGCAGCCGCACGCGCTGTAGACGAACGTCACCTCGCGCTCCGCGCCTTCCGGCCAGTAGTCGCGCAACGGGACCTTCAGGTCGTTGACCGTTGCGTCCATGATCGTCGGGGGGTTCTTTGAGCCGTCGAGCAGCCGCGAGTTGCCCTTGCCATCGTCGACATAGATCTTGAGCGCCTTCTCGTTCGGAGCCCCGCCGGACGAGTCGATGCGCGCGCGCCACAGGGTTTCGCCGGTGCGCTTCCAGCGGAGCTCGGCCGAGCCGGGTTTCTCGCTGCTGATGTGCATCGACATGTGGAGCTTTCCGTCGGGCGTCTTCTCGCCGTAGGCGTCGAGTATCGCAAACGTCCGGCCCTGCTTGTCGTCGGGGCTCGAGACGCGGATCACGTCCGCGAGCGCCTGCGCGATCGTGACCGGCGTCGCGCCGTAATCGAGCTCGACGGTGACCATGACGGCCTTGGCGACCTCCATGTGGACGAGCTCGGGACCGGGGGTAGGAGCAGCCGCCTGGACTGCAGGTTGTTCCAACCTGGGCGCGGTTGAACTGCAACCGACGAGGAAGAGTGCACACAAGGAAACCGTTGCCTTCATCGGACGGGATTATAGAGCAAAAACCACACGCAGAGACGCCAAGCCGCAGAGACATTGAGTAGCAGCCTCTGCGTCTCTGCGTCTTGGCGTCTCTGCGTGTGGTTCCATTCATCCCGGCAAGCAGCAACTCGCAACACCCCACCAGCAGCTCACATCATCCCGATTGCC
>JBGAKX010000246.1:0-2689 GCA_044224215.1 Blastocatellia bacterium | reverse complement strand
ATTCGGGAGCTCTTCAAGTCGGCGCTCGCCACGTATGATCCCGACATCACCGTCCGGAGCCCGAAGAGCGAGGTCGTGGGCGACCTCGGATACGATATCGGCGAGTACCGCGAAACTGTTATGAACAAGGGCGTTGCGTCGACGGGTCGGGGCAGCTACCTCGTCGTCCTCAGGCGCTCCCCGTCGAATCGGTGGCTCATCGTTTCGCAGATGTGGACCGACGAACCGGCTGGCTCGCACTAGGCGAATCGGCGGCCCGGTATCCGGAGACGCGTTCCGTGAACATCGTGTACTTCACGTCGCCTGAGGGCTTTCGAGCCTGGCTCGAGGCGAACCACGCCACGGCGACCGAGCTCCTGGTCGGGTTCCGGAAGAAGGACTCGGGCCTTCCGAGCATGACGTGGCCCGAATCCGTCGACGAGGCGCTCTGCTATGGCTGGATCGACGGCATTCGCCGGAGCGTCGACGCGTCGAGCTACTCGATTCGTTTCTCGCCCAGGAAGGCCCGCAGCGTCTGGAGCAACGTGAATATCGCCCGCGTCGCCGTGCTTTCCGCCGAGGGCCGAATGACGGCCGCCGGGCTGCGGGCATACGAAGCCCGTGTCGAGAACCGGTCCGGCATCTACTCGTATGAACAGCGCGGCGAGGCGGTCAAAAGCCCGCTGATGGCAAAGATCAAGGCCAACAAGAAGGCGTTGGCGTTCTGGGAGGCTCAGCCACCGGGATATCGGAAGGCGATGAGCTGGTGGGTGGTCAGCGCAAAGACCGACGCGACACGCGAGAAACGGCTCGCGACGCTCATCGCCGAGTGCGCCGCCGGGCGCCGGATCGCGCAGATGGTCCGAAAGAAATCTGCCTCGTGAGTGATGGAGGTCTGGTGAACACATGAAGAGCGACTATTGGAATGTCAGTGACGAGCAGGTTCGCGAGAAGACGGGCAAGTCGCTCGCGGATTGGGACAGGATTCTCGAGAAGTTCGACGCGCGGTCCAAAAAGTCGAACGAGACGGTCGCGTTTCTGCAGACGGAGCACGGCGTGCCGCGCTACTGGGCGCGTACGCTGACGACGCGCTTTCTGAAGGACTCGGAGTAACGGATCTCAGACGGGCCCGAGGTCGGGTCGAGGCACGGTCGATTGCGCGGCGTGCCTGGAATGCAGATGGAACATGAACTGCGGACTTCATTCGAAATTCCCGTCCCGCTGGATGCAGTGTTTGCCTTCTTCTCGGAGGCCGCAAACCTGGAGCGAATCACGCCACGCGAGCTGAACTTCAGGATCGTGACGCCGCTTCCGATCCACATGGAGCGTGGCGTTGTCATCGCATACCGCCTGCGACTCTTCGGTGTCCCGTTCGGATGGACGAGTCGAATCACCACATGGGATCCCCCGCATCGCTTCGTCGACGAACAAGTGAAGGGCCCGTATGCTGTGTGGGTTCATACGCACACGTTTGAACGAACGGCAACGGGCACACTCGTGAACGACTCGGTCCGGTACCGGTTGCCGCTCACACCACTGGGCGACGTGGCACATCCGCTGGTCCGGCGCCAACTTGGCCGGATCTTCGCGTTTCGCGAGCAAGCGGTGCGAACGGCGCTCGTCGATTCGGAAGCATCGCAGGCCGGTCCGTAGTTTCATCACACGGGAGTACAATCGCGCCGTGCTGTTCTCCTTTGAGCACAAGTCCCAACCGATTCTCGCCTGGCACCTCTTTCAGCGGAGGCTGCTGCTGAGCCTCGCACTCAGCGGGGCGATCATCGTTGGTTCGCTCGCCGGCGGGATGATCGGCTACCACTGGTTCGAGGGCCTCGACTGGATCGACGCATTCACCAATGCCGCGATGATCCTGTCCGGCATGGGGCCGCTCGCTCAACCGCAAACGACCGTGGGGAAGATCTTCGCTGGAACGTATGCGCTGTGGAGCGGATTCGTCGTGCTGCTGGTTCTCGGGATCACCTTTGGCCCGATCGTGCACCGGATGCTGCACAAGCTGCACGCCGACGACCCGGACCTCAATGACGACACACCGCAGCGCAAACCGCGCGTCGCGAAGCGGCGGCGGTGAATGGGCAAGAATCTGGCAGGAATCGACGTTCCACGCACATGCAACAACGCGGCGCCCGATGCGCCGTCAACGGAGGAAGCACAGTCGTTATGGATGCAAAGCGGGACCTGTTGAGGCATACCGTAGCCACGCTGGCGTACCGCGGTGGCAAGACGCTGCGTGGTGCGACCGATGGTTTTGACGTATTTCGGGCGTCCGAAAGCTCCAGAACGCCCGCGCAGATTCTGGCGCACATCGGGGATCTGCTCGATTGGGCGCTCAGTCTGGCGAAGGGCGACGAGTCGTGGCACACGTCGACACCGCTCGCGTGGGATGACGAGGTGGCGCGCTTCTATGCCGGCCTTGCGAGCTTCGATGCGTATCTCTCGTCCGACCAGCCCGTGCAGGCGCCGGCCGAGCAGCTCTTCCAGGGGCCGATCGCCGATGCGCTCACGCACGTCGGACAGATCGGCATGCTGCGCCGGATGGCCGGATGCCCGATGCGTGGCGAGAACTACTATGTGGCGCACATCGCCGCGGGCCGCATCGGCGCGATTCAGGAGGCGCCGCGGTACGAATTCGACTGACGATCCCGTCGGTCGTTCTCGATGAGCATGCGCATCGCAATCTTTGGGAATTCGGGCT
>JBGAKX010000245.1:0-2699 GCA_044224215.1 Blastocatellia bacterium | reverse complement strand
CGTCGCCATTCGAGCCGAGGTTCGAGGCGCCTCCGCCGTTGGAACCACCGCCGACGTTCGCCGCGGAGCCTGCGCCGTTCGAGATTTCACCGCTGCCGTCCGGCGGGTCGCCATTCTCGATTCCCGAGGACCAGCAGCCCACCGTTCACTGGACACCCGAGCCGGTGGCTGCTACGCCGGCCGGCCCGCGGGCGACCGCGCCTCCTTCGCCCGGCGAGATGCCGCCGGAGGAAGAGAAGCTGCACAACGATGCGCGCCGCTTTGCGCGTCTGCTCGTGAGCGAGATCAAGCTGTACAACGAACAGCAGGTGGCCGAGGGACGTATGAACTCGGACCTGTACGAACGACTCAGGGACGACATCGATCGCAGTCGGCAGATGTACGACAAGCGTGTCGCGGCGTCGGTCGCCTCGCGCTTTGACTACTTCTATGACGAGCTTGTCGGCACGCTCGCCGAGGGCGAAGCGAACAAGCTTGGTCCCGAGTGTCCCGGACCAACCGTTTAGCTTAGCGCCGTCGCGACGCGCATCTGCCGGCGAACACAGCTCCGACTGCGTTCCTCGGCGTGTGCCTTGGGCGGTATTCTGTGCCTTATGAACGTACTCGACACACTGAAGGAGCGCGGCTTCGTTCACCAGACAACCGACGAGACCGAGCTTCGCGAGATGCTCGAGCACGCTCCGGTGACGTGCTACATCGGCTACGACCCAACCGCCGAGAGCCTGCACGTAGGCAACCTGGTCACGATCATGATGCTCGCGCACCTGCAGCGGGCGGGCCATCGGCCAATCGCGATCGTCGGGGGCGGCACCGCGCGCGTCGGGGATCCGTCCGGCAAGACCGAACTGCGAAAGATGCTCACCGAGGAGCAGATCGAGACGAACCTGGCGGGTCTGCGCGAACAGCTTGCCCGGTTTATGCGGTTCGACGAATCGCCGACGGGCGCGCTGATGATCGACAACGCAGACTGGCTGTTGTCGCTCAAGTACATCGACTTTCTCCGCGATATCGGCCGGTATTTCGCGGTCAACCAGATGATCAAGGCGAAGGGCTACGCCGACCGGCTCGAGCGCGAGCAGGGCCTTTCGTTCATCGAGTTCAACTACCAGATACTCCAGGCCTACGACTATCTCGTGCTCAATCAGAGGTACGGCTGTCGACTCCAGCTTGGAGGCGCTGACCAGTGGGGGAACATAGTCGCCGGCGTCGATCTTGTGCGGCGTGTCGAAGGAGTCGCGGCCCACGCGGTGACCGTCGAGTTGATCACGACGGCGACCGGCGACAAGATGGGAAAGACGGCTGACGGTGCCGTGTGGCTGGACGCATCTCGGACGTCCGTATTCGACTTCTACCAGTATTGGCGAAACGTCGACGACCGCGACATCCGCCGGTTTCTCGCGTTGTTCACGTTCGTGCCGATCGAAGATGTAGATCGACTCGGCAGTCTCGAGGGAAAGGCCGCCTCTGAGATCAACGCCGCCAAGGAGACGCTGGCACTGGCCGTAACGGCGCTCGTGCACGGAGAGGTCGAAGCGACGAAGGCGCGCGACGCCGCGCGAGCGCTCTTTGCTGGATCGGGCGGGGACGTCGGCAACGTACCGAGCACGACGATCGCACGTGAACGCCTGAAAGCCGGCGTTCCGATCACCGACCTGCTGGTCGAAACAGGGCTTGTGCCGTCAAAGAAAGAGGCGCGCCGCAAGATCGACGAGCGCGCGGTCGCCGTTGGCGACGCGGTCGTCGAAGATCCGCGACTCTCGGTGACCGACGCATTCGTGTCTGACGGACACGTGATGCTGCGGGTCGGGAAGAAGTCGTTTCATCGAGTCGTGATCGGAAACTAGGTGCGACTTTCGGGAACGGGCAGATCCTGGCCGGACTCCCAACCAGCGCGCGCCGCGGTCTGAAGCTCGCTCCTGCGATCGAGGATGAACTGGTGAAACGTCCGCGTCGCGACGGGCTGGAATCGCCCGAGCGAGATCATCTTGACGCTTCGCCGCAGCGAGTGCCCGGCCACGCGCAGCTGCGAGATGGATCCCCCCGCCACGTCGTCGACGACGGCCCAGGCCGGGAGCAGCGATATACCCATTCCGTGCTCGACCATCAGCTTGATGAAGAACGTGTCGTTTGACTCGAGCGCAAGCTTGGGCTGCATGCCGACCTGCGAGAAGAACTGATCCGTTGACCGCCTCAGCGAGGCGCCGCGCTCAAAGAGTATGAATCGTTCGCCGGCGATGTCGCCTGGCTCGGCGACGCGCCGTCCGGCAAGTTTGTGGCTTCGGCCGACCACGAGCACGAGCTCGTCCCGAAAGAGCTCGACTGCCTGCACGGCCGGCGAATACACCGGCATCGACGCGAATCCCACCTCCGCCGAACCGTTGAGGATGTCGAGCACCGTCTGATCAGTGCTGACCGTCGTCCGGAACGTGAGCTCAACGGTGGGATATGCACGCATGAAGGCCTCGAAGAACGGCGCAAAGAGAGAGACGAACGCCTGTGTGGCGGCAGCAGCGCGTACGCGTCCTGTGGGCGCGTGTTCGCGCCCGGACATGCGCTCGCGCAATGCCTCTGTCTCGTCGAGGATGCGCACCGCGTGCTCGAGAGCGGCTCCGCCAGCATCCGACAGCTTGACGCCGCGCTTCGTCCGAACAAAGAGCGGCTCGCCAAGTTCGGTCTCGAGCGCCTTGATGTGGTGGCTC
>JBGAKX010000244.1:0-2712 GCA_044224215.1 Blastocatellia bacterium | reverse complement strand
GTCCAGAGAATCGGCAGCGCGGTTGGAATAGGTGTCGTCAGTCGCACGAGCAATGCAATTGCGAGGGCGAAGAGCGTCCCCAGAATTCCGCCAACGAGTGCGAGGATGGTCGACTCCGCCAGAAACTGCGTGAGGATGTCGAACCGGCGCGCGCCGAGCGCCTTCCGAATGCCGATCTCTCGCGTTCGCTCGGTGACGGAGACGAGCATGATGTTCATCACGACGATGCCGCCGACGACAAGCGAGATGGCGGTCACGCCGATCGTCGTGATCTGAATCGTGCCGAAGATCTTGTCGCGCAGGTTGTTGATCGCGTCCGGCGTGATGATGCCAAAGTTGTCGGGCTGGTCCGGACCGATGTGCCGATGCACCCGCATCGCCACACGGACCTGGTCCACCGCCGCCGCGTAACTCTTTTTGTCGATTGAGCTTACGAGCACGTTCAGCGAGCGGCGCGAACCGTAGATGTCGAGAAACGTCGTGATTGGAATGATGACAAAGCCGTCGCGCGACTGGCCAAAGACCGACCCCTGGGCCTTGGCGACTCCGATGACCGTGAACGGACGCCCGTCGATCTTGATCGACTTGCCGAGCGGGTCGCCGGTCGGGAAGCACTTGTCGGCGATGTCGTGTCCGATGAACGCAACCTCGACGCTGTGCTCGTCCTCGTGGTTGAGGAGAAACCGACCGTGCTCAACCGTCATGCGATCGATGTCGATCGCGTTGGCGGGCGCACCCTGAAGCAGCACGCCGGTCAGCGTCTGGTTTCCGCCACGGATCTCGGCGGCGACACGCGCGCGCGGGCTCACTTCGTCGACGAGGGGCGCAAGCTCCTTGATGGCCTGCGCGTCCTCGAGCCGGACGTCCGGGTTCTTGCGCGTGGCCTCGAGAAACCTGTCGAGGCTCGAGAAGTCGTCGATCCCGTATCGCTGGACGCTGAGCGCGTTCGTTCCGATATCGGCGATCTTCTCGTCGATGTAGACGTTGAAGCCCTCGATCAGCGATACCACGACGATCACCGCGGCGATCCCGAAGATGATTCCGACAAGTGTGAGAAACGACCGCAGCTTGTTGACCCAGAGCGCGCCGAACGCCATCCGGAGGACCTCGCGGAAATTCATCGAGACAACTCCCGCCACCAGGCCGGCAGTGCGGACTTTAGCTCGAATGCCGGTGCGTTGCGCGCACACGTGCCTGTCGTGAATCCGTCACCTGGTTGTCGATGGATCATTTCCTTGAGACCGATCGTCACATTTTGGGACATTCGTGTACGAAATCCGACACGAAATTGAGCTCTTCGACGCCATCGCGACCGAGTCCACGATAATGCAGCCGCTCGGTCAACCGCGTGCAGTCACGAAAGATCATTCGTTTTGTTACGTTTACGGGGTTGCGCCATCCGGACCGGCGACCGAGGAAGCAATTTACACTGTGTCCGCCTTTTTGGGCAACGAGCGGCATACTGCTTGCATCGGAAGGAGCGTTACCGGCATTATGCCGGTTTGGATTGGAGGACGCGAAATGTTCGAAGCTCAGGAAACAGCCGCACGCATCGGAAAACGCGACGCCGCGGCGGACAGCCGTGGCGGCAGGGAGCGCAAGCAGAAGTTCGATATCGTCGATCTGTACGAAGAGTTGCTGGCGCAGCGGTCCGATATGGGTTACCGGCCGGTCCTGTATGTTTCGAGCGAGCGCGACCTGGAGTGCAATCTTATCGGAATGTTCGAATCGACCGGTCATGACGAGTTCTCGGGTGAAGCGATTCCCGCGTCGCGAACGGTTGAAGAGCTTCGGCGACGTCTTGGGTAACAGCAAGGATCTCAGTCTCCATCTTCCTCCACGAGTAGTCGAAGGGTATACGGGCCGCCGGTTTTGGCGGCCCGAATTTTTTGTGTCCGCGTAGGCCGGATGCAGCATCCTTGACACCTCTCCGCGCCAATCAAGTACAATTCCCGTTTCGATCTCGAGCCGAATTCGAATCCTTGGGTGGCTGCGATGGCGATAGACAAGATCAGGATACGCGGCGCGCGCCAGCACAACCTGAAGAACATCGATCTCGACATCCCGCGCGACTCGCTGACGGTCGTCACGGGGCTGAGCGGGTCCGGGAAATCCTCGCTGGCGTTCGACACCGTCTACGCGGAGGGCCAGCGCCGCTACGTCGAATCGCTGTCCGCGTACGCCCGGCAGTTTCTCGACCAGCTCGAGAAGCCGGACGTCGACTCGATCGAGGGGCTCAGCCCGGCGATTTCGATCGAGCAGAAGACGATCAGTCGCAGTCCGCGCTCGACCGTCGGCACGGTGACCGAAATCTACGACTACCTGCGGCTGCTGTTCTCGTCGATCGGCCTTCCGCATTGCCCGCAGTGCGACCGTCCCATCACGCGGCAGTCGATCGACCAGATCGTGTCGTCGATCCGCGATCTCCCCGAGGGGGAACGCGTGATGATCCTCGCGCCGATTGTTCGCGGCCGGAAGGGCGAGTTCAAGAAGGAGCTCGAAAAGCTCGCCCGCGCGGGCTTTGAGCGCGCGCGCATCGACGGCGAGGTACGTTTCCTCGACGAGGAGATCTCGCTCGACAAGCGCAGAAACCACTCGATCGAGCTCGTCGTCGACCGGCTGCTCGTCCGGCCGGGCGTCGTCCAGCGGCTCGAGGAGAGCGTCCGAACCGCGGCAAAGCTGACAGGCGGGCTCGTGCTCGTGTCGATCATC
>JBGAKX010000243.1:0-2716 GCA_044224215.1 Blastocatellia bacterium | reverse complement strand
CGTGAACATGGCGCTTGTCGCGAACGGGCACGCACGCGCGATCCGGCACTTCACGTACGGCGAGCGCAGCGCGTTCCTCGAGCTCGAGCGTCGCGCTCGCGCCGCTCGCCTCGGCATGTGGCGCAGCCGCGCACCATAGCACTTTGAACACGCGTGCCGCCGAGGATATTGTGATCGTGACGCGCCGTCGTCGTTCGACGCCGGCCGTTGTCTCGCGGTGACGCGGGACAGCCCTTTGTCGATCACGAGAAGACGGATGAGTACACCAGAGCTCCGCGAAGCGATCAGCGCGCTCGACCGGAAGATCCTCAACGACCCGCTGAACACGGCCGAGCGGTACGAGCAGATGCGGGTCATGCAGCGCGAAGCCGGACTGCTCCATGGCGAGCGTCCGATATGCCCGTTTCTGCGCCCTCACATCATGTCGGCGTCCGACTACCGTGAGACGTCGCGAGGCGCCGCGCTGGTTGCGGAGGCGCTCGATCGCCTTGTCAGCGAGGCGCTGAAGGACGAAACGCTGACGGACGAGCTTGGCGTGACGCCGACCGAGCTGGCGTTCGCGCGTGTCGATCCCGGGTATTCGCGTCACTGCGTCACGACGCGGCTCGATACCTACTTGACGAACGAGGGCTTCTCGTTTCTCGAGTACAACGGCGAATCGCCTGCCGGCATCGGCGACCAGCAGGTGCTCGAGCGAATGCTGTTCGATCTGCCGCTCGTGCGCGAGTTCCTCGACGCGCATCCCGCCGTCCGGATCGATCCGTGCAGGAAGCTGCTCGATTCGCTGCTTGCGACCTACGACGAGTGGGGAGGCCGCGAGGCCACGCCGCGGATCGCAATCGTGGACTGGAAGGGCGTCCCGACGGCGCCCGAATTCGAGATCCTGCGGCGATACTTCGAAGCCGCGGGGACGCCGACCATCGTCGTCGATCCGGGCGAGCTCGAATACGAGCACGGCATCCTGTCGGCACGCGGCCAGCGCATCGACGTGCTGTACAAGCGCGTGATCATCCACGAGTTTCTCGAGCGCAGCCAACCGGGCCACGCCTTGACGCGCGCGTACCACGAAGGCCGGGTCTGCATCGTGAATTCGTTCCGCAGCAAGATCGCGCACAAGAAGGCGAGCTTTGCGGTGTTGAGCGATCCGAGGTTCGAGCATCAGCTGACGCCCGAGCAGCTCGACGCTGTGCAGAGGCACGTTCCGTGGACGCGCCGCGTCGGGGAGCGCGACGTCGATTATGCGGGCAGCCGACTGCCGATGCGCGACCTGCTCCTCGAGGAAAAGGACCGGCTGGTGCTCAAGCCGAACGATTCGTACGGCGGCCACAGCGTGGCGATCGGCTATGACACCGATCCGGTTGACTGGCAGCGCGCGATCGACCTGGCGTTCCGCGAGCCGTTCGTCGTACAGCAACTCGTCGAGGTGCAGTCCGTCTCGATTCCGCGATACGTCGAAGGCGATGTGCGGGCCGACGAGATGACGGTCGACTTTGATCCCTACCTGTTCAACGGCGAGGTCGAGGGCGCTCTCGTCCGTCTGTCGTCGACGACGCTCAGCAACATCTCGTCGGGGGGAACTGAAACCGCGCTGCTCGTCGTCGAGGACTAAGGCGGCGCAAGCGGGCGGTTCGCGCTTGACCGGCCGGGGTGATCGTCGTACCGTCGGGCCACGCCGCTTCCCTTGTCCCCGTTCGCCCAGGAGTTCCCATGATGCACCAGCCCTCGCGGACGTTTCGTCGGATCGGTACGCCTGTCGCAGTCCTCGCCGCCGCGGTGATCGCAATTCCGACTGGCGCGGCAGGCCGGATCATGTCGGCGGGTACGGCCGAACGCGAGGCAGAAGCTCTGCCGTGTGCCGCGGCAACCTTGCGCCCGATGGACGGTGTTCGTCTCGGCGAGGGGTCGCGGCAGCGAATCGTGTTTCGTGGTCCGTCCGATCTTGTCGAGGCGCTTGCGACCAACAACGCACGACCGCTCTCGATGGTGGACGCCGACTTTGACCGCGACGGCGTTCGCGACGTCGCGTGCGCTTATGCCCTCGGCGATCGAGGCGTCCTCGCCGTCTTTCTGGGGAACTCCGAGGCGATCTATCCGCGCGCGTCCGACGCACGACAACGATCGGCCGTGGGCGATCGGCTGCCCGCGCCGTTCCGCGACGTTGCGCTGGTTTCCGAACTCGACGAGCGGCCCGACCGGATCGCGGCCGGTGATTTTGACGACGACGGCCGGATGGATCTCGCCGTTGCTGCGGATTCTGCTTCGACGCTACAACTCATTCATGGGAAAGGAGATGCCACTTTCGACTCTGGACGTCGTATCGGTCTGGACGGGCCGATCACTGCCCTCGCGGCCGGCGACATCGGCAGCCCCGACCGTCTTGCAGAGCTCGCGATCGGCGTCGAACGGACAGACGGCCCGTGCATTGTCGTGCTCGGCGGCCGTAACGGCGCGGCAGCCGCGTCGCCTCGAACGATCTCGTGTGAAGGCCTCGTGACATCGTTCGCGCTGGGACACATTCAGGGACATAACGAGTCCGTCCTGGTCGCAGGCACGGGTCGCGGCGTGACCGTCGTGGGGGCTCGGTCAGTTGAGACGTTTCCGGTGCCATTCGATGCGAAGGGAATCGCGTTGTGCGACGTTGACGGCTCGGGCCGGTCCATCGCGGTGTCCGGAGCCGGTGACTCGCTCGCCATGCTGTCGGCGGGACCGGAGGGCT
>JBGAKX010000092.1:0-17878 GCA_044224215.1 Blastocatellia bacterium | reverse complement strand
ACTCCAAGGAGTCGAGTGCGCCTTTGGACTGCGCCGGCAAGCGAAGCGCGACGGCGCTTTAGCAACAGCGTTGCTCGCGACAAACAGCGCAAGTACCATCGGCAACGCATCGGCCTGACATTCAATTGCTCATTGGGGAGGAACTCGCGTGGAAATGCTTGATGTAGGAACAAAGGCGCCGAAGTTCACGACAATCGATCAGGACGGCAACAAGGTGTCGCTTGCCGACTTCAAGGGACGCAAGGTCGTCATGTACTTCTATCCCAAAGACGACACGCCCGGCTGCACAAAGGAGGCGTGCGCGTTTCGCGACGGCTGGTCGGACTTCAAGAAGCTCGGCGTCGCCGTCCTCGGCGTCAGCGTCGACGACGCCAAGTCGCACAGGAAGTTCGCGGACAAGTACAAGCTTCCGTTCACGCTGCTCGCCGATACCGACAAGAAGATCGTCGAGGCGTATGGCGCGTGGGGCGAAAAGAGCAACTACGGGAAGAAGTACATGGGGACGTTCCGGATCACCTACGTGATCGACGAGACCGGAAAGATCGCGGCCGCGTACCCCAAGGTCAAACCCGAGGAGCACGCGGCCGAAATTCTGGCCTTTCTGAAGGCGAAGTAGCCTGGCGCTGGAGGTTGCGCGCGCGCCCGCGGGCGCGCGCGACCCCTCAAGCCTACTTCTTCTCGGTCTCGCCGACGGAGATCATCGTCTTGCCGTCGGGTCCCTTGGTGATCGCGATCGACAACGAGCGCTTGTCCTTGGTCGCCATGACCGTGTTCCCCATGCCTCCGGGGATCGCCATGCTCTTGACGTCGGTCCAGCCCTGTTTTGCGAGCTCGGCCTTGTAGAAGTCGGCGACCTTGGTCGCGTCATCCGACGTCGAGAACGACGCGCCCTTCGACCCCGCCGCCGCGCCCGTCGTCGCCATACCGCCGGCGATGACCGCCGCGCCCGTGTAGACCGGAATATCCTTGGGGAAATCGGCCGGCAGCTGTCCGGTCGTCCCGGTCACGCCACCCGAGTTCACATTCGTGACGGGCACGTTGCCGGCTGCGACGTTCTTGGCTGTGTTCGTAACGGTGTTCTTGGCGGTCTCGGTTGCACCACCACATCCAGCGAGCATAAGGGCACTGGCCATCAGCCCGCCCAGCATCTTTCCATTCATTCAAAATTCTCCTGTTTCGAAAAAGAAGTCCTGCGCCCGGAATTAGACGCCAGGCCGCGAGGAAAGTCACGAGTGATTGGCGAAGCTCGCCAGTCACCCAACATCAAGAACCAGAGACTCGATTGACTCGTCAAGACTTTGACGAGAGGTGTCCAGCGTAATATCGGCCAGACTGTAGAGAGGTTCCCGCGCGGCGAGGATTGCGCGGAGTTCGGCCATCGCATCGGGACGGTTTGCCACCGGGCGACGATCGCCCTGATCGATGACACGCTGCATGTGGTCGGTTGGATGCGCCTTGAGCCAAACGGTTGTGCAGCGACGCCGCGCAAGCGCAAATGCCTCCTCGTTGTGCACGATGCCCCCAGAAAGCGCGATCACGCGGGGACGGCCCTGCCCAAGGAGCGATTCGAGGCACTCGAGCTCGAGCCGCCGGTAGTAGCCCTCGCCGTGGAGCGAGAAGATCTCGGCGATCTCGAGTCCTGCCGCTTCCTCGATCCTGTCGTCGAGCTCGACGAACTCGAGCCCAAGCTCGGACCCGAGCCGCGGGCCGATCGTGCTCTTTCCCGCCCCGCGCAGCCCGAGCAGTGCGATCGATTCGCCCTTTTCGCGCCACAACGGCTTTTCGCTGACCAGTTCGGCGAGAGGAACCCCGAGCGCCGTCGCCACGGCCGCCAACCGGCTGATCGCGATATTCGCCTTTCCGGCTTCGAGCTGCGACAGAAACCGCAGGCTCACCCCCGACCGCTCTGCCACCTCGCGCATCGTGAGCCGTCGCTCGGCGCGCGTATGGCGCACACGCGCCCCGACACGACGAATGACGTCGATCTCGCCACGATTTCGATCCGGGGAGTCCATCGCGTGCACTATAGTGCGTGTCTGGAAATTTGCATAGCACTATCTTGCATCTTCGATTTGCTTTTCATATACTCGCGCCCATGGCAACTGCTGAAGCTTCAAAGGACGCCGCTCCGGAACCGGTCTCGTTCGAGACCTCGCCGGAGCGCTATCGGCACATCACGCTCGAGGTCGATGGACCCATCGCCACCCTCAAGCTGAACATCCAGGAGAATGAGGGCCTCAAGCCCGGGTACGCGCTCAAGCTCAACTCGTACGACATGGGCGTCGACGTCGAGCTTGCGGACGCGGTCACGCGGCTTCGGTTCGAGCATCCCGAGGTCACGTGCGTCGTCGTCACGAGCGCCCTCGACGGCGTGTTCTCCTCGGGCGCCAACATCTTCATGCTCGGAACGTCGACGCACGCGTTCAAGGTCAACTTCTGCAAGTTCACCAACGAGACGCGGCTCGCGATCGAGGATGCCACCGAGCACAGCGGACAGACGTATGTCGCCGCGCTCAACGGCATCGCATCGGGCGGTGGCTACGAGCTCCCGCTCGCGTGCAAGGAGATCTACCTCGTCGACGACCGGCGCTCGGCCGTCGCACTGCCGGAAGTGCCGTACCTCGGCGTGCTGCCCGGCACGGGTGGATTGACGCGCGTCGTCGACAAGCGCATGGTTCGCCGCGACCGCGCGGATGTCTTCACCACGCTCGCCGAAGGGATCAAGGGCAAGCGCGCCGTTGAATGGGGTCTCGTCGACGGCGTGTTCCCGCCGTCGAAGTTCGCCGAGGCCATCGACGTGCGCGCCCGCGAGATCGCCGGCGCCGGCCATCCGGAGCGCAAGGGCATTCACCTGGAGGCGCTCGCGCCCGAGATCACCGACGACGCGATCACGTACCGACATGTCACGCTTCGATTCGGCCCGACACCGCGCGTCGCACGGATCGAGCTCAGGGTCCCTGAGGACCTTCCCGAGATGCCAGCGACTCCGTCCGACCTCGGCGCAGAGTGGTTCCCGCTCCGCGCATTTCGCGAGCTTGACGACGCGATCCTCAGGCTTCGATTCAATCACCCCGACGTCGGGCTCGTGATCCTTGCGACGCGCGGCCGCGTCGAAGACGTCGTCCGGATGGACGCGCAGCTCGAGGCGCACCGCGGCGACTGGTTTGTCAACGAGGTCATCCATTTCATCAAGCGCACGCTCAAGCGCGTCGACGTCACCGCGAAGAGCTTTTTTGCGCTCGTCGACAAGAGGTCGTGCTTTGCCGGAAGCCTGCTCGAGCTGGCGTTGGCTGCCGATCGATCGTACGTGCTCGACGACGATGCGGTCTCCGTCGCCGTCACCGAGATGAACGGCGGGCTGCTGCCGATGGGCAACGGTCTGACCCGGCTCGGCACGCGGTTTCTCGCCGACCCCGAGCACGCATGCGCGGTCGCGGGTCTGCGCGAGCCGCTTTCGGCCGCCGAGGCCGATGCGCAGGGCCTCGCGACAGCGCTCGTCGAGGACCTCGACTGGGACGACGAGATCCGCCTCGCAATCGAAGAACGGGTGAGCCTGTCGCCCGATTCGCTCACGGGCCTCGAGGCAAACCTGCGGTTTGCGGGTCCCGAGACTCTCGAAACCAAGATCTTTGGCCGCCTCTCCGCGTGGCAGAACTGGATTTTCCAGCGCCCGAACGCGGTCGGCGCGCGCGGCGCACTCACGCTCTACGGCCGTCCGGAGAGCCCCGAGTTCGACTGGAGGAGAACGTAAGATGTCAGCGATCGATTACACCGAGAAGATTCCGAACAACGTCGACCTTGCGAGCGACCGGAAGCTGCAGCGCGCCCTCGAGGAGTGGCAGCCCAACTTCATCCAGTGGTGGATGGACATGGGACCCGAGGGATTCCAGAAGGACCAGATCTACCTCCGCACGGCGGTGAGCGTCGACAAGGGCGGCTGGGCGCACTTCGACTACGTGACAATGCCCGAGTACAGGTGGGGCATCTTTCTGACGCCATTCGAGAAGGAGCGCGCGATCGCGTTCGGCGACAACATGGGCAAGGCGTCGTGGAACGAGGTCCCGGGCGAATTCCGCAAGGAGCTGCGCCGGATCATCGTGACGCAGGGCGACACCGAACCCGCGTCGGTCGAACAGCAGCGGCTGCTCGGCAAGTCGGCGCCGTCGCTCTACGACCTTCGGAACCTGTTCCAGGTGAACGTCGAAGAGGGCCGCCACCTGTGGGCGATGGTCTATCTGCTCCATCAGTACTTTGGAAAGGACGGCCGCGAAGAGGCCGAGGACATGCTCGTCCGGCGCTCGGGCAACGCCGACTCGCCGCGCATTCTGGGCGCATTCAACAAGCCGATCGACGACTGGCTCGCGTTCTTCTGCTTCACGATGTTCACGGACCGCGACGGCAAGTACCAGCTTGCGGCGCTCGCCGAATCCGGGTTCGATCCGCTCGCGCGCACGACGCAGTTCATGCTGACCGAGGAAGCGCATCACCTGTTCGTCGGCGAGACCGGCGTCGGTCGGGTCGTCGAACGCACGGCGAGCCTGATGAAGTCGGGCGGCGACATCCGCGAACAGGGAGGCATTCCCCTCGACATCATCCAGAAGTACATCAACGAGTGGTGCTCCGCGTCGCTCGACCTGTTCGGCGGCGAGGACTCGTCGAATGCGGCGAACTACTTTGCCGCAAGCCTGAAGGGCCGGTTCCAGGAATCGGACGACAAGAAGTGGCCCGACCACGTGGCGCTCGACGGCGCATACGTCATTGAAGCGCCGACGCCTGACGGACGGCTTGCGAAGCAGGAGATCCCGCTGCGCCGCGCGATGAACCTCGTGTTGCGCGATTCGTACGTCGCCGACTGCGAGCGGGCGCTCGAGCGTTGGAACAAGACCCTCGCCGACGCTGGTGTCGACGAACGGCTGTACCTGCCGTCGGATCGCTTCAACCGGCTCGTCGGCGTCTACGCCAACATGCCGTTCGATCCGCGCGGGTCGCTGCTGTCGCCGGAGGAGTACGATCGACGGCGCCCCGACTTCCTGCCCACCAAGGCCGACCTGGCGTACGTCAAGTCGCTGATGGTCCCGGTCTACGAGCCGGGCGCCTATGCGAACTGGATCGCACCGCCTCGGCGCGGCATCAACGGCCAGCCGGTCGACTTCGAGTACGTCAAGTTCATGAGGAACTAGCCGCAGATCTCCGACTATGAAAACACTCAAGAGTTTTGTTTGCGGCAAGTGGGTTGAGGGGACGGGCGAGCGCTCGAAGCTCGTCAATCCGACGACGGAAGAGGTCCTTGCCGAGACGAGCACCGGCGGCGTCGATTTCGCCGCCGCGCTCGATTTCGCGCGCACGGTGGGCAACCCCGCGCTTCGGGCGATGACGTTTGCCGAACGCGGCGCGATGATCGCCGCGGTCGCGTCGACGATGCACGCGCACCGCGAAGAGCTCGTCGACCTTGCGCTCGCGAACGGCGGCAACACGCGCGGCGACGCAAAGTTCGACATCGACGGCGCCACGGGGACGCTCTCGTACTACGCGTCGCTCGGCCAGACCCTCGGCGACGCGCGGGTGATGGCCGACGGCGAGATGACCCAACTCGGCCGCAGTCCCCGCCTCGTCGGACAGCACGTCCGTCTTCCGCTGACCGGCGCGGCGGTTCAGATCAATGCATTCAACTTCCCCGCGTGGGGCTTTGGCGAGAAGGCTGCGTGCGCGTGGCTTGCCGGCATGCCGGTGGTCGTCAAGCCTGCCACGAGTACCGCGCTGGTCGCCGCGCGTATCGCCGAGATTCTCGTCGAGGCGGCCGTCGTTCCCGACGGCGCATTCACGTTTCTCGCCGGAGGCGCGGGCGATCTGCTCGATCACCTCACCTCGCAGGATGCGGTCGCATTCACCGGTTCCAGCGACACCGGCGCGATGATCCGCGGGCACGCGAACGTCGTCCGGCACTCGATCCGCGTCAACGTCGAGGCGGACAGTCTGAATGCTGCCGTTCTCGGCGTCGACGTCGAGCACGGAAGCGACACGTACGAGATGTTTCTGCGCGAAGTCGCAAAGGACATCACACAGAAGGCCGGCCAGAAGTGCACGGCGATCCGGCGTGTGTTCGTTCCAAGGGCACTTGCGGCCAGCGTTCGCGACGACCTCGCTGACCGGGTTCGCGAAACAAAGGTCGGTGACCCGTCCCTGTCCGAGGTTCGCATGGGTCCGCTTGCCACGGCCCGCCAGCTTGCCGACGTCCGGGCGGGCGTCGAACGCCTCGCGCGATCGCTCGAATTCGTGATGGGCGACGGCGGGCGCGGTGCGCTCGTCGGCGTCGACCACGACAGGGGCTTCTTCATGTCGCCGGTACTGTTTGCTGCCAGCGGCGTCGACGTTGCCGACGTGCATGCATTTGAAGTATTCGGACCGGTCGCGACGATCATGCCGTACGAGGGCAGCGCTACCGACGCCATCCGTCGCGGCGGCGGCGGTCTCGTGTCGAGCGTCTACACGGACGACCTCGAAGTCGCTCGCGAGTTCGTGTTCGGCGCCGGTCCGTTCCACGGTCGGCTGACGATCGGTGGCGAGAAGATCGCCGAGCATTCGATGGGCCCGGGAACCGTGCTCCCCCAGATGATCCACGGTGGTCCCGGCCGCGCCGGCGGCGGCGAGGAGCTCGGCGGCGAGCGCGGTCTGGGGCTCTACCAGCAGCGCATCGCCGTTCAGGGATACCGTCCCCTGCTCGAGAAGCTGCTCGGGTGACGTCCGCGAGTTCGCCAGACTTTTGGCGCGTCGAAAGCCTCCAAACGACGGATTGGTAACGAGCAGGTTGGAGGTCAAGGAACGTATGAAACGGTTTGTTACAGCCCCCCTCATCCTCGCGGTAGCGCTTGCGGCGAGCCCCGCATCCGCGCAGGAACGCCGCCACGGCAACCACGACCGTGGCGCGATGAAACAGCGGATCGCCGAAAAGATCGGTCTCACGGACGTACAGCGCACACAACTCGAGCAGCTTCGCACCGCGGACGGCGAGGGCATCAAGGCCGCGCGTCAGGCGGTCAAGGAGAAGCGCCAGGCGCTCGAGGATGCGATGATGGCCGATCCGCCGAACCAGGGCGCCGTCGACGCGCGACGCGCTGACTTGTCGCAGGCCCACAACGAGATGGTTCGCCAGATGACGAACAGCCGGATGAAGGCGCTCCAGATCCTGACACCGCAACAGCGGGAACAGCTCAGACAGATGCGCCTCGAGATGCGGAACCGCCGCGGCGACAAGCGCGGGAAGTTCGGTGAGCGCAGCGGCGCACCGGACGCGACGAATTAGGATTTCCGAGTCTATCGTCGCGATCGACCACATCGAGGGCGTCGGGCAATCCCCGACGCCCTTTCTTCATGGTTTGCGTGGATCTGCGTTTATCTGCGGCTTGTCCCCTCTGCTAGAATCGCCCGCCATATGGCCAACTTGGCGTCCGAGCCAGAGCACTCCCACGTTTCGATGCGGAGTGCGTACGGAATTGTCTGGCTGCTCACGGGCATCAACCTCATCAACTATGTCGATCGCTACGTGCTTGCGGCCGTGGGCTCGCAGGTCATCGCCGACCTGCACCTGACGCAGGAGCAGTTCGGATGGATCGGCAGCGCGCTGATCATCTCGTACACCTTCCTGACGCCGATCTTCGGCTGGCTCGGTGACCGGTACTCGCGCACCAAGCTGATGGCCGCGGGCGTCGGCATCTGGAGCCTCGCAACAGGGCTCGGCGGGTTTGCGACGGACTATGTCCACATGCTGGCGGCGCGATCGCTGATCGGCGTCGGCGAAGCGTCGTATGCCTCGGTTGCCCCGAGCCTCATCGCGGACTACTTCCCGCCAAAGCACCGCGCCACGCCGATCGGTCTGTTCAATGCGGCGATTCCGGCGGGCACCGCGGGCGGACTGATCCTCGGAGGAATCCTCGGCACGCTCCTCGGATGGCGCTATGCGTTCTTTCTCGTCGGCTTCCCCGGGATCGTGCTCGCCATCAGCGCGTACCTGATCCGCGAACCGGTTCGCGGCGCGTTGGACTCCGAAACCGATCGCGCGCTCGCCGCCGCGCGCAAGGGCGCCACGTTCGTCCAGAACTACCTGACGCTGCTGCGGAATCCGCTGTACCTGCTGTCGGTGCTCGGGTATTCGGCGGTGACGTTCTCGCTCGGCGCGCTCGCATACTGGGCGCCCCAGCTGCTGCAGACCGACAAAGGCATGTCCGAAACGTCCGCCGGCATCACGATCGGTTTGTGCGCAGGCGTTGGCGGCACGCTCGGGACGCTCGTCGGCGGCACGCTCAGCGACCGTCTGCTCAAGCGCACGCCGCACGCATATCCGTACGTGTGCGCCGCCACCGCGGCGTTGTCGGTCGTGCCGATGGTCGTCGCCATCAGCGCCAGCACGCCGGCGATCTACCTGACCGCGACGATGGTCACGATCGTGATCGCGTTCATGGGGAACGCTCCGGTGAACGCGATCATCGTCAACTCGGTTCCGGCGGACCTGCGCGTCTCGGCCGTCGCGCTCTCGATCCTGTCGATCCACGTGCTGGGCGACGCGATCTCTCAGCCGGTCGTCGGCCGGCTGTCCGACACGGTCAAGGCGGGCGGTGCGGAAGGCATCGGCGCGATGGTGGCCCGGATGTTCATGCTCGACCCGTCGACGCACCATCTCTCGGTGGCGATGCTCCTGCTGCCGGTGGCGATGGTCGTTGGAGCCGCGTTCTTTCTGGCGGCAATCAAGGTCGAGCGCCGTCACGCATGACATTTACAATCGGCAATTCGCCTTGAACCACGCTCGCGAATAGTCAATTATCAGCCCGCTTCTCACCCCTCACGGAGGTTCGAATGGCCAACCAGCTTTTTACACCCAAGCCGCTCCACAAGTTCCACGAGGAGCTCAAGGACGGGCATCGTCTGAAACGGGTCCTCGGTCCGTTGCAGCTGACGACGCTCGGCATCGGCGCAATCATCGGCACAGGAATCTTTGTTCTGACGGGCGTTGCCGCGCACGACAAGGCCGGACCCGCGCTGATGCTCTCGTTCGTGGTCGCGGGCATTGCGTGCATCTTTGCCGCGATGTGCTATGCCGAGTTCGCGGCGATGGTTCCCGTTGCAGGTTCGGCGTACACCTACGCCTACGCGACGCTCGGCGAGCTGTTTGCGTGGATCATCGGCTGGGATCTCGTGCTCGAATACGCGGTCGGCTCGGCGACCGTTGCGAACGGGTGGTCGCACTACTTCCAGGACTTCATAGGGCTGCTGGGGATACATCTGCCAAAGGCAATTACCGGCGCCCCGTTCGACTATGACCCGGTCGTCGGGCACATCGTCTCGACGGGGACGGTCCTGAATCTGCCGGCGATGCTGATCACGTTCGCCCTGACGGTCATCCTCGTGAAGGGCGTCCAGGAGAGCGCATCGTTCAACGCCGTGATGGTGATCATCAAGCTCGGCGTGGTGCTGTTCGTCATCGTCGTCGGCGCGTTCTATATCAACCCGGCAAACTGGACGGCGGACTTCGCGCCGTACGGCTACACGGGCGTCAGCTTCTTTGGCCACATCCTGACGGGTCAGACCGACGCCGGCGGCGCGCCGCTCGGCATGGTCGCGGGCGCGGCGACGATCTTCTTTGCCTACATCGGATTCGACGCAGTCTCCACGCAGTCGGAAGAGGCCAAGAATCCGCAGAAGGACGTTCCGATCGGCATCATCACGTCGCTGGTCGTCTGCACGATTCTCTACATCCTGGTCGCCGCGGTGCTGACCGGAATGGTTCCCTACAACAAGATCGACATCAATGCGCCGGTCTCGCAGGCGTTCGCGTCGGTCGGCCTTCCGTGGGCGCAGTTCCTGATCTCGATCGGCGCGCTGACCGGCATCACGTCGGTGCTGCTCGTCATGCTGCTCAGCCAGCCTCGCGTGCTGCTTGCGATGGCGCGCGACGGGCTCGTCCCGCCGGGTTTCTTTGGCGACGTCCATCCCAAGTTCAAGACGCCGTGGAAGTCGACGATCCTGACGGGCATCTTTGTCGCGTCGATGGCGTCGTTCCTTCCGCTCAGAATCCTCGCCGAACTGGTCAACATCGGTACGCTGCTCGCCTTCGTCATCGTGTGCGCAGCGGTGCTGATCATGCGCCGGACAAACCCGGACGCCCACAGGCCGTTCCGCGTGCCGTTCTCGCCGCTGTTCCCGATCCTCGGAATCCTGATCTGTCTGCTGCTGATGTTCTCGCTCCCGGTGGAGAACTGGTACCGGCTGATCGTGTGGCTGCTCGTCGGATTCCTGATCTACTTCTTCTATGGGAAGAAGCACAGCCACCTCGCGGCGAGCCTCTCGCACGAGATCGCCGCGCATGGCGTGTCGCCCGCGGGATCACCGACGGGCGACCCGATGGCGCCTCCGAAGTTCCCCGAGGAGCCCGTGGACGCGCGTATTGGGGACGACGACAAGAACAAGTAACTCGCGCACCTGAGCGAGCTTGGTTCCTGGGGGCCACGACCGTCATCGGTCGCGGCCCCCGGGCTTTTTCTCAGCACCAGCTCTGCTTGTTGCATCGCGACCGTGCGCGTCGCCGCAGTTGCGCGACCCGTCATCTGCCGCTATAACACTCGGGTTCCCCCTTCCTTATGGAGCGCTCCAAATGAGGCCCTTCTTCTGTCTGACGTGCGGGCCCGTAATCGAGGCCACGGCATCGTCGTGCCCGACGTGCGGCAGCCAGCTGCTGCCGACCGAAGCCGCCGCGTCGGGTCTCGGGCATCTGCAGCTGAACCGGCTTCTCGCGTCGCACCCCGAACGCTCGCTCTTCGAAGCGCAGAGCCCGGCGGACAAGACAACGACGCTGGTCCATATCTTCCGCATCGACTGGGACTCGCCCCTTCCGCAGATGGATCGGCTGAGCCGGGTGTTTCGCAACTTCTCGGCGCTCCAGCAACCGAACACCGTGACGGTCTCGGGCTATGCGGGAGCGGCCGATGGAACGGTCTGTCTGATCACGACGCGGCCGGCGGGCGTACCGCTCAGGTCGCTGCTCGATCTGCAGGGCACGATGGAGCCGCCGCGCGCGCTCAGGCTCCTGATGGACATTGCGCGCGGACTCCAGTCGCTCCACGAGCGCGGGATCATCCACGGCATTCTGTCGCCCGAGTCTGTGTGGGTCGTCAGCGAGGGCTCGCAGGAGCGCGCCGTGCTCGTCGACTTTGGCGCTGGCGAGATCGCGCCGGCTCCCGCCGCGGGGATCGCTCCAATCAGCGGCACGGCATCGGACATTCACGCGCTCGCGGCGCTCGCGTGGGAGATGCTCTCGGGCGCGCGTCTGTTTCCACCGAGCGAGGCGCCCGCGCCGCTGCACCTGCTGGTCTCGAGCGGCAACCAGAACCTGCCGCCGCTGCCGCGCTCGACGCCGCACGAGCTCGAGGCTGCGCTCCGCTATGGACTCTCGCGCGGCGCAGAGGCGCTGTGGCCGACGCCGGCGGCGCTCGCCGACGGCCTCGATCGCGCGTACCGCCGCGCGGGGCGCACGCGCGGCGGCAACGCGGTGCTCGGCGAGCAACTGTGGCGTATCGAAGCGCCGGCCGGAATCGTCGGATCGCCCGTCCTGGTCGACATCGACCGCGATCATCATCACGGGATCATCTGCGGCTACGAGACCGGGTGGGTGTACTGCTACACGAACGACGGCGAGCTGCGCTGGCGGCGGCCGCTCAGGACCGAGTCGGGCGTCATCCGCCCGATGCTGATGTCGCCGGCGACGATTGAATTCTCGGAAGCCACGGGCTCGGAAGTCTTTGCGATGGACCGCAAGGGAACGCTCTACGCATTCGCGACCGAGGATGGCCGGCCGCTGTGGACCGCTCCTGCATTCGACGCGAGCGGACCGCCGCGCTGGCCAGCGCCTGCAGTTGGCGACCTGAATCGCGACGGCGAGCCCGAGTTCCTGCTGTCGATGGAGTCGCAGATCGACGGCCGCGGCAACTTCCGCAAGGACGCGCACCTGATCGAGCTACAGCCGCCCGCCGGTCCGCACGGCGACCCGACACACGAGCCCGGAGCGCGAGACCTGCCGCGCCCCGGTCCGTTCATCCTGTTCAACCAACGCGGCCGGTGGCGGGCCGTCGAAGGCGACGAGGTACCGCTCGTGCTGCCGCGCTCGAACGAATCGTGGTTGATCGTGCGTCCGCGTTACGTCGCTCGGCGCGAGCACGCGACGCAGTTCTCGTATCACCTGCTCGCGTTCACGCGTGAAGAGCAGTTCGCGTGGGAGACCGAGATCGTGCTCGGCGACGACTCGATGACAATCCCGCCGTGGGGATTTGGCGCGTCGCCTCCGGTCGGTGCGGACGTCGACGGCGACGGCCGCTACGAAATCCTCATTGCGATTCGCGCGCAACAGGGCGCGCTGATCTGTCTCGACGATCAGGGTCAGACGCGGTGGAAGGTCGACATTCCAGGGCAGTGGGTCACCGAGCCCGTCATCGCTGATCTCAACGGCGACGGATTTCTCGAGATCCTGACCGGCGCGCAGGACCGGTTGCTTGTGTTCAACGGCGATGGCCAGCTCATCGACGAGCGTGCGGTGTCGGGGCGGCCGGGCCCGGCGGTTGTCGGCGACATCGACGTCGACGGATGGCTCGAGATCGTCGTTGGCACGGACGCAGGCGACCTGATGTGCCTCGTCGCCGGTCCGTGCGAATGGGGCGACGTCCCCTGGTCCAAGTATCGCCGCACCGTCTGGAACTGGGGCGTCGTGCCGGTCAGCGGCTCGGGATAGAGACAGGCCGCAGATCTGCGCGGATTCGCGAAAATCTGCGGCCGATCTTTACCCGCAGTGCGCCTCGAACGCGTTGGTCAGTTCGGCGGCGATCTGGTCGGCCGAACGATCCTGGATCTGGTGCCGCTCGAGCATGAAGAGGACCTTCTTGTCCTTCATGATCGCAATCTGCGGCGACGATGGCGGATACGGCGCAAAATAGCCGCGAGCGCGCTCCGTGGCCTCGATATCCGCGCCTGCAAACACCGTCACGACACGGTTCGGCAGCACCTTGTTCTGCAGCGCCATCGCAATCCCCGGACGCGCCTTGCCGGCCGCGCATCCGCACACCGAATTCACGACGACCATCACGGTCCCGTCCGAGGCCAGCGCCTCCTCAACCTGCTCGGGAGTTCGTGTCTCCTCGATACCCAGCTGCGACAGCTCCTCGCGGAACGGTCGAATCATCAACTCTGAATAACCCATTCAAGCAAACCTCACTAGCTGAAACTGTATGCCCGAGAACCTTATGTCGATTGTCGCCGGCGAGACAAGGTCCAGCGTCTGCAGCACGGCGGACGACATGCCTGTTGACTTCGGTAGCCGACGGGCATAGTGTCGGGCTCGTCTTGCATTCCGGGGCACATTCTGTGCTTTCGGAGGAACCCGCCGGTCAACAGTGCGACTCGAGATAGCCTCCCCGGGGGTCATGGCTTAGAGGTTCCAAGCCTATGTCCGTCACGCGTGTCCGAGCGATCGCCGTTTCGCTTTGCGTGCTGGCTCTGTGCCCGCTGTCCGTACGCCCGGTTGCGGGCAGCTCGCGCTCGACTCTGTCTGCGCAGAGTCGTGAACCAGACGGATCGGCCGCGCCGTTCTACCAAAACGACTTCGAATCGGCCGTCGGACCGGAATGGTCGATCCGAAAGCGCACCGCTGCACCCAGCGGGCTCCGTGGAAGTTTCCTGGGGGACTTTGGAAACGACGTGGAACGGCTTGGACTCACGAACCTTCCCGCGCACGACGAGGTGTTTCTCACTTTTCGGTTGTATGCGATTCGTTCGTGGGACGGAAGCAATGCGGGCTGCTGTGGTCCGGACGTGTGGGATTTGTCGATCGAGAACGGTGCGACGCTCGTCCACACCACGTTCAGCAACGGCGACGGGTTCAACCGGGTGGACGACACACAGTCATTCCCTGGCGCGTTTCCGGCGAGCACGAACCTCCCTCGCACGGGCGCTTCCGAAACGGACGTGCTCGGCTTCGAGCTCGTGCGCGGCCAGGTGATGGACGCCGTATACAACATGCGGCTCACCTTCCCACACACGTCGAGCTCGCTGGCACTGCTCTTCTCTGCTTCGAACCTGCAGTTTCTGGGTGATGAAAGCTGGGGCATCGACGACGTGACCGTCGCCGTGGGTTCTGCGGTTGCGTCTCCGGTCATTACGGGCGTATCTCCATCGACCATCTGCCCGTCGAACGCGCCAGGTGGCGGGTCGGACTCGGCGACGATAGAGATTCTGGGCGAGGGATTTACGACCGAGATTTCATCGCTCTTCTTCAGTCCGCGGCCCGATGGCTCCCAGCCGACGGTCGTTCCGGTGTCCTTCTCCGTCGAAAGCGGCACGCGGATCCTCTGCGAAGTACCGGTGGCGTCCCTGACACCGTTCCGGCCATATTTCCCGTTTGTCACGACCGCGGCAGGCGTCATCTCGCCGGGCTTCGGTCTCGCGAGGCACCCCAGGGGACTTGACGCATTTCTCACTGCGTCGAGCGCGACCATCCAACTCGATCCAGTCACACAGGTGACTGCGCCTGGCCGTCCGGCGATCGGACCGTCATGCGGCGCATCAGCGGTGTCGGAGCGTGGAGCGCCAGGAATCGCTGGCTACAACGTCTATGTCTCAAACCGTCCCGGCGTGCGCGTTTCTCCATCCACCTTCTATGCCCGCCTGTCGCAGGACGAGACGTCGTTCGGGGCGTCGCCGTTCACGTACTACGTCGTCACGGCCGTCGGCTCGGACGGATCCGAAAGCGGTCCGTCACCCGAGCTCGCCGCAATTCCCGCCACGGTCTCATCGGTTGATCTCACCCTCGAACGGCTCACGGTCAAGGGAGACGGCTTCTCGAATCCCACGGCCGTATTCATCGACGGAATCGGATTCACAACGTCGCCCCGCGTGCGAGGCACGACCAAAATCGTCCAGAGCGGATTGCTCGAAAACGGGCAGCGGGCATTCGATTACGCCAACGCCAGGCCAAGTGTGACGATCGCCATCCGGAACGGATCCGGGCTCATCACGAACTTCGTGTACAGACATCAGTAGCTCCCGCCTGTGTCGGCTTCCGTGCGGCCGGGATTGTTGCGGTTGACAAAGGAGGTCACATCGCGATGCGGACGCTCTACACCACTGTCGCGGCCTTGCTGATTCTGACCACACCCGGGAGCGTGCCTGGCGCGGGCCACAAGGTGAAGAAAGGTCTCCGTTCGCATGCGGTCGATCCATCCCCCAGGCCGAGTCCTCTTGCGGGCGTGGCGGGTGCGACATCGGGGTTCGGCGGGCGCGGTTTTGAACCAAACCAGGGGCAGTTCGACAGAAGCGTCCGGTATGTCGCGCGATTGCGCGACTATATCGTCGTGCTGTCGGACCGCGAGGTTTCGCTTCTCTCCTCGCGTGCCACGGCGACCCACGCCAAGGGCGTCGCATCGAATCCGCGAACGACCGTGACGCACGCGTCGGCTGCGAGTGACGAGGGCGTTGTCGTTGACGAAAGGTTGAGGTTTCCTGGGGGGAGCGCAGTCGTATCCATCGAGCCCGAGGACAAGTCATCCGTCGTCTCGAATTATTTCCTCGGTTCCGATCCGGCGGCTTGGCGTCGGTCGGTTCCCTCGTATGCGAGTGTCGTCTACCGCAATCTCTATCCTGGAGTGGACCTGCGCTTTCACGTGACTGGCGGCTCGCTCGAGTACGATTTTGTGGTGAATCCGGGCGGCGATCCGACCGCAATCACGATCCAGCATTCAGGCGATGTCGCGCTGCTCGACCCCGACACGATCGCCGTTGGAACGGACGGCGGGGCAACGTGGAAGCACCGGTTGTGCGTGTATCAGGACGACGGCCGGGACAGGCGGACCGTGAGCGCGCGCTATGTCGCCAAGGGCGCCAGGGCCGTTTCCATCGATGTTCCTGCGTTCGACCGCACGCGGCCGCTCGTCATCGATCCAACCGTCACACTCCAGTACTCGACGTTTCTTGGCGGGTCCTCGTACGATTTCGTCATCGGCGTCACGGCGGATGCCGATGGCTTCTGTTATGTCACCGGGCTGACGCTCTCGCCGGATTTTCCGGCCTCCGGCACTCTCGGCCAGCTGAACCGCGGCGTATACGACGGCTTTGTGGCCAAGTTGCAGCCCGACGGCAGGAGTCTCGTCTTTGCCGACTATTTTGGCGGACGCAAGACCGACAAGGGTATCGGCATCGGGATCGATCCGTCCGGCGACATCGTCGTCGGCGGAATCACATTCTCGCCCGATTTTCCCACGGTGAATGCGCTGCAATCGACCGCCGGCGGCGGGCTCGATTCGTTTCTGCTCAGGCTGAATTCGTCGGGCAACGCGCTCGTGTACGCCACATACGTCGGCGGCGCGCAGGCCGACGGGTTGACGGGCATCGCGGTCGATTCGACCGGCGCCGTCGTGCTGACTGGCGGAACGTCGTCCACGAACTTCCCCATCGCGAACCCGCTGCTCGGAATTCAGTCTGGTGGACGGTGCTTTGACGATTCATGCGCCGACACGTTCGTGACAAAGGTCGACGGACACGCAACGGCGTACGCGTTTTCGACCTTCCTTGGAGGTACCGGCTACGATCTGGCGCTCAGTGTCGCCGTCGATCCAATGGACCAGATCGTCGTCGCGGGATACACGCAGTCGACGGATTTTCCGACGGTCGCCCCACTGATTGGCACGCTCAAGGGCAAGGGCGACGGTTTTGTCACGAAGCTCTCACCGGACGGTCGGCGAATTCTCGCTTCGACGTACCTTGGAGGATCGGACAACGACCTTGCGAACGGCATCGATACCGACGCGGCCGGCTATGTCTATGTCACGGGCAATCTCTCGTCGACCGACTTTCCACTCGCGCAGCCGATACAGGCCAGCTACGGCGGGGGGAACAGCGACGCGTACCTGGCCAAGCTCGATCCGAACCTGTCGCAGCTCGTCTATTCGACATATATCGGCGGCGAGGGCTTTGACGTGAGTTACGGCGTGAGCGTGGACGTCACGAATTCGGCGTACATCATGGGATTCACGTCGTCGCGCGAGTTTCCCGTTGCGAACGCGATACAGCCGGTGTACGGCGGTGGCGACGACGATGTCTTCGTATCGAAATTCACGCCGGCTGGTGACGCGTTCGTCTATTCGACGTACGTTGGCGGCGTGAATCCCGAGGACACGGTGTCGGGCGTCGGGATCTACGTCGACTTCTCGGGAAATGTTTTCATCGGCGGCGAGGTCTACTCGCAGAATTTCCCCGTGACGCCCGGTGCGTTCCAGGACAGGCGCAACGGCGGCGACGACACGAACGACGGCTTCGTGCTGAAGATCGTCGACCAGTACAACCTCTCGTGGGATCCCCCGGATGTTGCGTCGGCGGATCCGTCACCACCACCGCGGTTCTTTGTCGCGCAACGCGCGGCAGATTCGTCGCGTCCCGTCGTGACGGAAGCTCCGGGCGGGCCCGCAGGCATCGCGCGCCGCGCCGAGTTGACCGGGTACAAGCTGTATCGCGGAAACACGCCGACCATTCAGATCACGCCTGGAAACATGTTCACGTCGGTGCCCCCAACGCAGACGTCGACCGGTCCGACGGTCACGGGCGGATCGTACTTTGCCGTTACGGCGTGCTACGCGGACGGTTCCGAGAGCGATCCGTCGAACCCGGCGAGCGGCGGTCGGGGTGAAGCGCAGATCAGCTCGGTCGTTCTGCGTGGCTCGAAGGTCGTCGTCACCGGCATGCGCTTCACCGACCAGGTCACTGTGCTGTTCGATGGCATCCCGTGTGCTTCGACGGCGAAGGTCACGAAAGGTGGCACGATGGTGTCTCAAAAGGGCGCGCTGCTGACCGGCCA
>JBGAKX010000242.1:0-2776 GCA_044224215.1 Blastocatellia bacterium | reverse complement strand
TCCGTAGGGAACAACACGTCTTTGGCGCGTGTATTCCAGAAAGTTCGGGGAGCGCGGGAATACAGCGCGCCGCTCGCGTGTTGTTCCGATCGAAGCAGAAAGATTGTCGTTCCGCACGCGGCTCGGGGCAACTCGGGATTCGTCTGCGCGTTCGTTGACGATCCTTCAGATCGAGAGGGAAGGCCATGCGACTCGTTCAAGCTCTCATTCGCCGGACGCGGTCTCGCACCGTCACGCGGTTTCGTGCGGCATCCATCGTTCTCCTGTCCGCATGCGCGGTCGTTGCCGCGGTCGGCTGGGCCACGCGAAACACCGTGGCCGTGGCCGCCGCCCCGCCGGATCATTTCAGCCTGACCGTGCCAGTCGGCATTTCGCCCGAGTTGTGGGCCTCGCTCGTTCCCGTCGACAACCCGATGACCGTCGAGAAGGTGGCGCTCGGGCACGACCTCTACTTCGACAGGCGTCTGTCGTCGGACCGTACGGTCAGCTGCGCGACCTGTCACGATCCGGCGTATGCGCTTGCGACGCACGATCCCGTGGGTGTCGGCGTCCGAACGCAGAAGTCCGCACGCAACGCGCCGACTGTCCTGAACTCGATGTTCAACGAACTGCAGTTCTGGGACGGACGGGCCGTCTCACTCGAAGACCAGTCCAAGATGCCGTTCATCAATCCGCTCGAGATGGGCATGAAGGACCACGACGCGGTCGTCGCAGCGGTCCTCGCCATCCCCGAGTACGCCCCGCGTTTTGCGGCGGTCTTTGGCGATCGCGGGATCACGATCGACACCATCGCAAAGGCGATCGCGGCGTTCGAGCGCACGCAGCTGTCCGGCAATTCGCCGTTCGACCGCTTCATCGCGGGCAATCCATCCGCGATGTCCGAATCCGCGAAGCGAGGTTGGGATCTGTTCAACGGCAAGGCGCGGTGCATCGAGTGTCACGCGTGGAACCTGTCGAGCCCGCTCTTTACCGACAACAAGTTCCACAATATCGGCGTCGCCGCAAAGGACCAGAATTTTGCAGCGCTCGCGCGCAAGGCCGTCAACGCGATGGAGGCGGGTGGCGCGTCCGACAAGGCCATCGACGAGATGGCTCTGTCGCCGGGCTTCTCCGAGCTTGGTCGCTTTCTGATCACGCGCCAGCCGCGCGATGTCGGCTCGTTCAAGACATCGGGGTTGCGCGACATCGAGCTGACCGCGCCGTACTTTCACAACGGCTCCGAGAAGACCCTGCTCGATGCGGTCAATTTCTACGACAAGGGCGGCGAGCCGAACCCGAACCTTGACGGCGGCATGCGCAAGCTGAACCTCACCGATGCCGAGAAGGCCGACCTGGTCGAGTTTCTGAAGGCGCTCACGAGCGACGACACACGACGAATCGTCGAATCGACGAAGCCGCTCACGCGCGATCCCGCGCCATAGGGACGCACACAAACGGAGACCATCGCAATGATTCCGATGAAATGGGTAAAACGACGCGCGGAGTACCTCGCCGATCGCGATGCGTGGTTCCGCGATGTGACGGTGTCCGGCAGCACGCTCGCCAGCCGGAGGCGGTTTCTGAAACTCTCGGCCATGGCGGCCGGCGCCGCGGCGGCGTCCGGCGTCATGCCTCATTCGTTCCAGCTGGTGAACGTTGCGAGCGCCGCCCAGCCGCAGGGACAGGGTGCGCAGCCGTTCACGTTCGCGTACATCTCCGACTCGCACCTCTATTCAAAGACGGTCAACGAGCGGTTCGTGACGCGCGTCCAGCGGGCCGTCGACGACATCAACGCGCTCGATCCGCAACCCGACTTCGTGCTGTACGGAGGCGACCTGGCGCAGCTTGGCCAGGTCGAGGAGCTCAAGCTCGGTGCAGAGCTGCTCAAGCAGGTCAAGGCGCCGGTGCGGATGATGGTCGGCGAACACGACTGGTTCCTCGACATGGGCGAGTACTGGAAGCAGACGTTTGGCGCGCCGTACTACTCGTTCGACCACAAGGGCGTGCATTTTGTGACGCTGATGAGTGTCAACGAGAAGGATTTCTGGACCGAAAAGAAGCTGACGCCGATGCAGCGAATGCAGATCGTGGCCGGGCTCGACGACGGTCGGCAGAGCCGGTTCGAGGTCGGCCCGGAGGAGCGCGAGTGGCTCCGCCGCGATCTCGAGGTGGTGCCCGCGACGACGCCCGTGATCGTGTTCTCGCATTCGCCGCTCTACAAGTACTACCGCGACTGGAACTTCTGGACCGAGGACGCCGAGGAGATCCAGGCGATGCTCGCGAGGTTCAACCGCGCGACGGTGATCCACGGGCACACGCACCAGGTGCTGACGAACCGCATCGGCAACATCTACTTCCACGGGATGCTGTCGACGGCGTGGCCGTGGCCGTACGCGCCGCAGGGGCTGCCGCCGCTGACGGTCCAGATGAGCCGGCCCGATCCGTTCAACGAGGCGGACGGTCTCGGCGACGGGACGGTCTCGGTGTTGGCGCAGGGGCTGGTCGACAAGCATTACCACCTGTGGAACCGGAATCCGATGGTCGTTTCGGCGCAGTACCTGTCGTCGAACGGCCTGGACGACGCACCGCCGCACCCGCCGCTCGCGTCCTACTGAGCATATGCCACGGAGGTTGATTACCATGCGACGACGTTATCTGAAGCTCGGGGTTCTGGTTCTCCTGGCGAGTGTGGCGGTGCTCGTCGAACGCGGTGTGATGGCCCAGCAGGGGCCGGCGGGCGGCGATCTCCTCAAGGTCACACCGTGCGACGGAGGCGAGCCGGTTACGATCAAGGGCG
>JBGAKX010000241.1:0-2811 GCA_044224215.1 Blastocatellia bacterium | reverse complement strand
GGACTTGCCATTCCGTGCGCCGCAGTCGGGTTGTACGTGTTTCTGCGTCTGTGGCTCGACGCCGCTCCTGCAACGATTGGAGCCGTCGTGTTCAGTGCGTCGTCGTCGATGCTCTCGACGACGAGCATGCCGAACCTGTCGTGGTGCATGGCGCTCGCGCCGTGGGTGCTCTGGGCTGTCGTCGTCTATATCCGGACGGGCGACGGCTGGCGGTTCTCACTCCTCGCGGCGCTGGTTGCCGTCATGACGCTCGCCGGCGAGCCCGTGACGCTGGCCGTCTGTCTTGCGGTTGCCGGTATCCACGGGACCGTCGTCGAATTCCGGCGCGATTCCGCGTACGTCCGGCGGGTCGTGTTCGCGGCCGTTGCGATGCTCGCCGGTATTGCGCTGACTGCCATTCAGTATCTGCCGTTGTCGGATGCCGTATCCCGTTCGGGCCGGTCCTACCAGAGCTCCGGCGCGGCGCTCTACTGGTCGCTCCATCCGGCGCGAATACTCGAGTTCATCACGCCGGTTCCGTTTGGCGATTCAACGCACCTGCCGATCCAGTACGCCCCGTGGTATGCGGCGCTGAACAGCGGGCGGGACGCGTTTCTGATCTCGCACTTCCTGGGCATCGCGATCTTCGTACTGGCTGCGCTCGGCATCGTGTTCGGAATGCGCCGCCGGGCGTGGTTCTGGACGATCGTCGCCGTCGTCACGTTCATCGCCGCACTGGGCGCGTTCACGCCGTTGTACCCGTGGCTCGTCGACCATGTGCCGGCGCTGCTCGCCCTCCGGTTTCCCGAGAAGTACTTCCTCGTCACCGTGCTCGCACTGGCCGTCCTTGCGGCTGAAGGATGGCAGGCCGTCGTCGATCGGCGAGTCGATCGGTGGGGCGTGGTTGTGACCATCGTCGTCGTCGTGGTCGCGGGCGCGGGGTACGCCGGGATGTATGTCGGCGCGTACCGGCTCGCCGAGATGATCGGCGTGACGGAAGAGGGCGCGCTCCAGCTTGCGACGGCGCTCCAGGCGGGCGCGGTGCATTTTGGAGTCGTCGCGCTCGCAGTTGTTGCCGCAGTGGCGCTCGTCGCGCGGGATCGCGAACACGTCGCGCTTGCGCGCTGGCTGCTTGCGATCGTTGTCGTGCTCGATCTCGTTGCGGCCGGCGCGCAGTTGAATCCGACGCTCGACACGTCATATCTCGCCGAGCCCGACTGGGTGCGGCGGACGGTCGCGGCAGATGCCCGGTCGTACGTCGGGTACCGCCTCTTCGAGATATTCGACACGTCGCTGTTCGAAGCGAGCCCGGGCGATCCCGACTTCTTCTATCCGACGATCGTCGGCCCGCTCGACGCCAGTTACCTCGACGGCGAAGCGATCTTCACATCCCGCACCGCCGTGTATCCGTCGCAGTGGGGCATGCGCGAAGCGCTGTCGCATGACGTCCCCGTGCTGTGGCCGACGGAGTACATCCTGTTTACGTTCCGGTTCCGCGATGCGACCGCCGAGGAGCGCGCGCGTCTGCTCGACCGCGTTGGCGTTCGGACGCAGGTGCTCAGGCACACGCCGATCGGCGACTACTCGAATCCCGAGCCCATCGACAGGATCCAGCCCATCGAGGCGTACTTCTCGTCCAAGCCATTCAACCGGGCGCTTGTCGTTCCCGAATCGCGTGTCGAGACAAACCGTCGTCTGGCCATCGACGCGATGTTTCGCGAGGACTTCCGCTTCGAGAGCGAGGCGGTGCTCGATCGCGAGCTGAGTGTTTCTGGAAACCCCGGCGCGCCGGCGAAGGCAAGCGCCGAAATCGTAACGGACCGCGCGAACCGCATCACAATAGACGCATCGGCGCCGTCAGAATCGATCGTGGTCCTGCTCGACTCGTACAATCCCGGGTGGCAGGCCGTCGTCGACGGCATCCCGGCTGAGATCGGCCGCGCCGACGGGCTCTTCATGGGTGTGCGCGTTCCGCCCGGCCGGCATACGGTGAGTCTGACCTTTCGGCCGCGCAGTCTGGTGATCGGGGCGTGGGTGTCCGGGCTGACCGGACTTCTGCTGGCCGTGATTGCTGCCGCGTCTCTTGTGCGCAGGCGCGGCCGTCCGGCGTCCCGGGACGTCTCAGTCGACGCGCTCGCCGGCGCCTGATACATCCGCGCCCAGCACGCGCCTGAGGTTGCCGCCAAGGATCGCGCGTGCCTGTTCGTCCGACACGCCGGCGTCCGCGAGCGCCGCGACTTGCGCGTCGAACACGGCGCCGTTCCAACCGCGCGGAAAGAACGACGAGTCGGTCCCGAACAGCAGCCGCTCGTGCCCCACGACCGCGACTGCCTGGCGAAACACCGAGCAGAGGTCCGCCGGCGGCGACGTGTACTGCATCCAGCGATTGCTGCTCGACGTGTCGAGGCACACGTTCGGGCACAGGTCCGCCACAAGCAACGTCTCGCGCAGGAGCCCCGCGCCAAAGTGGGGGACGATGAACGTCGTTTTCGGGAACTCGACAGCGAGCGGATGAAGGTCGATCGGGTTCGACCTGCGCATGTCGAACCTGCTTGCAAGGCCGAGCTTCTTGCGCACTCCGACCGACAGCGCGCCAAAGTGCGTGAAGACCGCGGTGCCCGGACGTTCGGCCGAGAGCTGCGCAACCGCGCGCACGCCGTCACACTCGGCGATCGAGAAGTGGTGCATGGCCGGGAACAGGCACGCGACCCGCAGCCCGAGGTTGTCGAATGCGCGGCGCGTCCGTTCGGCTGCGTCCTCGCGCGTGGGATCGAGCATGAACGCGCCGGCAATCCGCGACGGATGCGCCTCGACGGCGGCAGCGATCGAGTC
>JBGAKX010000091.1:0-18486 GCA_044224215.1 Blastocatellia bacterium | reverse complement strand
CTCAGGCCCCAACGCACAAGGGTTTCAACCGTTGAGGTCGCGTAGGCCGCCGGCCCCACGTATGTGGCGGCGCATCTTGGGGCCTGAGCGCTACCGCGCTCAGCTCAGATATCCGCGCACCATTCCGATATCCGCGCACCGTTCCGATACCCGCTCCCCGTCACGCCCGCGTGCGCACGATCTCGACCGAGCACTTTGCGTGCATCGCGATTGCGTGCGATACCGAACCGAGCAGCAACCGGGCGACCTCGCCATATCCATGCGATCCCACGACGATGAGATCCGCGCCCCAGCGGTCCGCTTCGTCGAGCACCGCCCGGCTCGCCCGGCCGTCGAGCGTCTCCGTCTCGAGCGGCAGACCCTCGGGATGCGCAGCCTTCACCGCCGCAGCCGCCTTTGCGACCGCGTCGCTCGCGCGCGACATGCTCGCGCGCGTCAAATCCGCGTAGAACTGCCCGGACAACCCGAACGTGTCGTACCCGGGCAACACTGCTGGCTCGACGGCAGACACGATGCGCACCTCGCTGCCCGCAGGCCACGTTCTGCCCGCCACCGCCTGAACCGCCGCGTCGCTCGTCTTTGACCCATCGACCGCGAGGAGAATCTTCATCGTCTATTTCGTCCTTTCACGCCTCAGTTTCCAAGCTCTCAAAAGAAGTGTAATCCCAAGCCACGCTGCCATCACGGCAATCGGCACCGCGACCGACCGCGGCCACTTCCACGCGACGACCGCAACCGGAATCAGCAGTAGCCCGACATTCGCCATGATTCGCGCTTCGGCGGGCCCGAGTGTTCGGTGGTTCGTGATCGCCGCGCTCACCGCGTTTCCAATTCCCATCGCCCCGGCCGCAGCCCTGCTTGCGCTGCCGCGCGCGCTCCCGCGACGCCGGCGCCGCCGCGTCCGTGGTGCGACCGACTGCACGCGATTCCTTTCGCTCAGAACGATCTCGGTCGCGTTCTCGAGGTCGCGCTCGTACTGCTCCTCCATGTCGGCGGCAAAGTTCTCGTCGTGCACGACGACGTCGAGCTCCCAGTTCGAGATCCAGCTCACCCAGTTCAGATTCGTGGAACCGACGCGCGCCCACTTTCCGTCGGCAACGGCAGTCTTTGCGTGCAGCATCGGACCGTTCCACTCAAAGATCCTGACGCCGCCTTCGAGCAATGGACGATACGACGCGCGCGACAATGCACCCACGACCGGCACGTCGCTCGCCATCGGCAGCAGCAGCCGGACGTCGACCCCGTCCATCGCCGCCGCGCGGATCGCCTGGATGTAGGACGTCGTACCGACAAAGTAGGCATCTGTCAGCCACAGCGTTTCGCTCGCCCACGCCGCGATCAGCTGGTCCATCCGGTATACGCCCGCCGTACTCGGCCGGCTCCCGATGACCCGAACTTTCATGTCGCCAGCCATCGGAATGTGTCTTCCATCCGGAAGCTCGTCGGCAGGCAGCGGCGGACCCGTCGTCGACCACACGTCTGCAAACGCGCGCGCGATCGCCGCGACCGCGGGCCCGCGGACCTCGACGCCCGTGTCGCGCCACGGCTCGCGTCCCTTCTCGGGATCACCGGTCCACTGCTGTCCTACGCAGAGCCCCGTCACAAACCCAACGGAGTTGTCGATCGTGATCGACTTTCGATGATCGCGCTCGGTCCATCCGATTGGATTGTCGAAGCGAAACGGATTGAAGCAGCGCACCTCGACACCCGCCGCGCGCAATGCTCGCCAGAGCATGCGCGACGAGCTCCCCAGCGCGCCGACCCAGTCATAGAGCACGCGGACCTTCACGCCCTGCTGCGCCTTTGCGGCGAGCAGCTCGACAAATCGTCTTCCCGCCGCGTCGCCGTGAATGATGTAGCTCTCAAAATTGATGGTTGACGTCGCAGCTTCGATAGCCGCCTCCCACGCGGGATAGTTCTCGCGCGCATCGCACAGCAGCCGCACGCTGTTGCCGTCGATGACCGATGTTCCCGCCGCCCGTGACAGCGCGCGTTCGGCAAGCGCCAGCGGCCCGAGCATCGGGTAGTCGTGGTGCGAGGCGTCCGTCACGAAGCGACGCCTTCGAGCGCCGGCAGATAGACGTGAAACCCCGTGCCGTGATCGAGCTTTGTCACGACGTCGATGAATCCCCCGTGCCCGCGCACGATCCCGAGCACCGTGGAGAGCCCGATGCCTGTGCCGAGTCCGTGCTCCTTGGTCGTGAAGAACGGCTCGAAGATCTTCCCGAGATCCTCCTCGCGAATCCCGGTGCCGGTGTCCTCGACGGACACGCAGACATAGTGGCCCGGCTTTGCGTCCGCATACTGGTCCGCAGACTTGCTGTCGATCACCACGTTTCGTGCCGAGAGCGTCAGCGTGCCCTTGTCGTCCATCGCATCACGCGCGTTGATGCACAGGTTCGAGAGCACCTGGTAGAGCTGGGTCGGATCGCCGGCGACGTGCCACAGATCGTTCTGCACGACCGACCGCAGCACGATGTCCTTTGGACAGACTTCGCGCATCGACCTGAGCACCTCCTTGATCAGGTGCCCCGGGTGCATCGCGATGCGCTCGCCCGACGCGCCGCGCGCAAACGACAACACGTTATTGACCATCTTTGATCCGCGCTGCGCGCTTTCGGCAATCATGTCGAGCATCTCGCGCGTGTTCTCGTCCGTCGCGCGCTCGCCGAGCAGCTGCGCCGACATCAGGATGGGAGACAGCAGGTTGTTGAGGTCGTGCGCGATGCCGCCGGCAAGCCGGCCGATGCCCTCCATCCTGACCGCCACTTCGGCCGCCTTCTTCTTGGTGACGTCGCTCCGGATTGCAACGAACTGGTATGGAACGCCGTTGGCGTCGGTGAACGGAACGATCGTCGTGTCCACCCAGTAGAAGGTGCCGTCCTTTGCCCGATTGCGGATCTCGCCCTTCCACACGCGGCCCTGCAGGATGGTGCCCCACAAGTTGCGGAAGAAGCTCTTGGGATGGAGCCCCGAGTTGACGATGCGATGGTCCTTGCCGAGCAGCTCTTCTCGCGAATACTTCGAAATGGCGCAGAACTGGTCGTTGACGTACGTGATGATGCCGTGGCGATCCGTGAACGCCACGATCGAGGACTGATCCAGTGCCGACTTGATGTGCTGCAGCTCTTCGAGCGATTGCTGCACCGCTTCAGCCTCGACGTGCGTGCTCGCCCCGTCGCGGATGACGACAACATGGCGGCCCGGTGCGACATGCGCGGTGATCCGGCACACGCAGTCGCGCATCGCTCCATCCGTGCGCACTACCCGGAACATCCCGGTCGCCTCGCCCGACGCTTCCGCCGCGGCCCACAGCGACGCAAAGCCCGATGCCGCCTGTCCGCCGTGACCGTCGAGCAACTGCTCGAACACCTTGCCCTGGATCTCGGCGGTTGGCGATCCGCACAGACGCTCGGCAGCGCGGTTTGCGCTCACAACTTTGCGGTCGTCGTCCAGGATCAATGTCGCGTCGAGCGCGCACTCGAACGCCGCGCGGAGTACGGAAACATCCGCTTCGGTGACGGACTGAGGGCTCTCGTTTCGCTTCATCGGAATGCCTGGAAACGCTGAAAGATGGTTCCGCCCGAGTATATCAGCGGCAGGAAGAATTCCCACAAACGGCGGGATATCGCCCACTTGCGGTTCAAAATGGTCGTTTTTTGCCCCACATGCGCCTCGGCACGCTCCTTGCCTCGGGCATCGTGAATCCGCGTTGGGAGGAGCTGCCATGAACACCATGACCGAAGAGATCCCCAGGGAGGAGTGGGGACCGTTCCTGAATCTCTTCAGCCAGCAGCACAGGGGCTGGATCGCCACCCTTGAGATCATGGGCACCGAGTTTGGTGCACAGGCAGGTGCCGAGCGGATGCGATTCGAAGGCGCGACGTACGAGTCGCACTCGGGCCACGACGAAGCGATCCGCATCATGATCGGCGACTCCCCAAAGGCTCACATGACACACTCGATCGCCAAACCTACCCACGTTCGGCTCGCAACGAGCCAGCTCGACAGCGGAACGTTCGAGACGCTCGAGATCGAGTCCGACGGCGGTCAGCCAACCCTGGTGCGGTTTCACGCGGGCGTCGAACCGGAAAAGATCCCCTGACGCACCGATCTCCCGTTACTGGTAGGACATCGCCTTCAGCGCATCGACGGAGAGATTCTGCGCGGAATACGTCCCCGACACGATGAAGCTCACCACGAGATTCTCCTTGTTCTGCGTGCGTGTGCGCTGGTCCGGAACCCCCTCGACCGTCCGTGATTGCTTGATTTCGGCCGCGGTGACGAGCTTTGACGGTCCCGCGTCGAGCCCCTTGACGATCGGCGCGGCGCCGTTGGCGCCGTGCGTTCGCCCCTCGATGTGGAACGTGCCGTCGCCAACCTTGCCTTCCATGACGACGGTCTGCTGGGACTGCACGGCGCTGCGCAGCACGAGCGTGAACAGTGCCGGCATTGTCCACCGCTCACGTCGCGTCGCCTCGTCGTCGTGAGCGACAAGGTGAGCGGTGATCGTGACGAGCAGCGGCGTGCCGTGATGCAGCAGCGAATCGGGAGCGCGTGTCATCTCGACGCGCGTCACCGCCACGGCGTATTCCGACCCTGCGAGATCGACGAGCAACGACTGAACCTGGCCGAGCGTTCCCGCGGCGCGCGTGATGCACTGGTCCGCGTTGACGATCGGCTCGTCGGTCCAGTGCATGCCGGCGTTCTCGACGTGCATCCGCATGCGCGATGCGACGGATGCGGCCGTCTCCTGGCAGTATGCGGACGTCGCAACGCCGAACGTAGAGACGAGAATCAGTCCGCACAGCGCGACTCCGAGACGTCGAGTACCCATACCGGAACAATGCTCGTGCGCGCCGTTTCTTACAACTCGACCGCAGCGCGCGCGGCGGCGCTCCGCTAGAATGATTCCATGACCAAGCAGAAGCTGCGGGTGGGCATCCTCGGCGCGACCGGCCTTGTCGGTCAGCGCCTGATCGCGATGCTCGAGAATCATCCATTCTTCGAGCTCGGCGCCGTCGCCGCATCGGACCGTTCCTCGGGCCGGCTGTACTCGGAGGCATGTCCGTGGCGCCTCGCATCCGACATCCCGGAACGCGCCGCATGGATGACGATCCAGCCGTGCGCTCCTCCGCTCGATTGCGACGTCGTGATATCGAGCCTGCCGTCGTCGATCGCCCTCGAAGCCGAGCCGGCGTTCGCTGCGGCCGGGTACCCGGTGATCAGCAACTCGTCCGCGCTGCGCATGGCTCCCGACGTTCCGCTCGTCGTGCCCGAAATCAATTCGGACCATCTGTCGATGATCGACGCTCAGCGGCGGTCACGCGGATGGGATCGCGGATTCGTGCTGACGAATCCGAACTGCTCGACGATCGCGCTCGTCCTCGCGCTTGCGCCGCTCGAGCGCGCGTTCGGGCTCGAGACGGTGGTCGCGACGACGCTGCAGGCGGCGAGCGGGGCGGGGTACCCGGGCGTACCGTCGATGGACCTGATCGACAACGTCGTGCCGTTCATCGACGGCGAGGAGCCAAAGATCGAGGCCGAACCAAAGAAGATCCTCGGGCGGGCCGTGGACGGCCAGGTCGTGCCGGGCAACTTCCGGGTGAGCGCCCAGGTGCATCGCGTGCCGGTGCTCGAGGGACACACCGTCGCGGTTCGCGTCGGGCTGCAGCAGCGGGCGTCGATAGCAGAAATCTCCGAGGCGCTCTCGTCGTTTACCGGCGTCCCGCAGGAACTGCGGCTTCCGACGGCGCCTGCGCGGCCCATCGTGGTGCGCAACGAGCCGGACCGACCGCAGCCACGGCTCGATCGCGACGTCGAAGGCGGCATGGCCAGCGTCGTCGGCCGGATCGCAACCGACGAGATCTTTGACGCGCGGTTCGTCGTGCTCGGCCACAACATGATTCGCGGCGCCGCGGGCGCGGCGCTGCTGAATGCCGAATTGCTCGTCGCGCGCGGGATGCTCTAGGTTACGGCCGATGTGCAGATCAGCGCCTGGGCCAAAAAATAGGCGCCGAGAATGAAGATGTGCGCGCGCATCGGGAGCCCCGCGAACTTGAAGAACGCGAGCGTCGTGTCGGACGCGACGAACAGCACGGCGCCGGCACATGCCGCCGCCGCGTACGGTCCCGCGCCGGACAGCCATGCGCACGAAGCCACTAGCAGCATCGTCGAGATCACGCCGACGTAGATGCCGACGGGCACTCTCATGTCGCCGAGACGCGGCCAGAGCCGCGACATGACGACGGCGGCGTACGCCACGATCGCGATCACCGTGAGTGCCGTTGGCAGCACGGCGATACGCGCCGGCGAGACAGCGAGTCCGTACACGAACGCGCCGATGTAGAAGAGGTGCGCGACCAGAAAGCTCGCCACGCCCGCGACGAAACGGTCGCCCTCGAGCATCAGGAACACGTCGCCACAGATCGAGCACAGCAATGCGCACCCAACGAGCCAACGGTACACAGGCTGATGTGCACCGGTCGCTTGAGGCGACACGAGCAGAATCGCGACGATGAAGATCATCGTGAGCGGCTTGAAGACGTACAGCATCCTTCGCCGCACGTTGACCTCGGCCACGACGGCGAGGATGCCCGAGACGAGTGCACAGATGGCGAGGAACGTCGTCACGGATCCGGATGCTACACTAGGCGGCCGGAATGGGCCGAACAATCATAGGCACGGGAATCCACGCACGACTGACGCACGCGCTCGCGCTCTATCGTGCGATCCTCGAGAGCGACAAGCCGGCCGACTACGTTATCGCCGGGTACATTCGCGACCACCGGGCGCTCGAGCGCGAGTCGCGCGGGTTCGTCGTCGAGCTCGTGTATGCCACGCTCCGTCGCAGGATCTATTTCGACGCGCTCGCGCGGTCGACCGCATCGCCCGTCACCGCACTGTTCCTCGCGGCGTGTGAACTGGACTTTGCCGCTCGCATGACGATCGCAAGCGTACTGTCGGAAGTTGACGACGTCGCGGCTGCAGATCTTGCCGCGCTCGCGCGATTTGCGGACGACAACGAAGACCTCGCGTTCATTGCCGATGAAAATGAACGGTTCGCGGCCGTCCACTCGACACCACGCTGGATTACCGACGAGCTGCTCGAGACGATACCGCGCGAGTCGGTGGCCGAGCTTCTGGACGGGCTCAACGAACCACCGCCACTCGCAATTCGCGCAAACACGTACAAGGTGACGGTCGAGGAGCTTGCGGATCGGCTTCGCGCCGAGGGCGTTCGAACCGAGCCGGGTCGATTGTCGCCGCACGCGCTCGTCGCGGGTCGCGACAAGGACCTGTTTTCGACGCGCGCATTCCGCGAAGGGCTCTTCGAGATCCAGGACGAGGGAAGCCAGGTCGTATCGCAGCTGCTCGACCCTCGGCCCGGCCATCGAGTGCTCGACGCGTGCGCCGGGGCCGGCGGCAAGACGCTGCACCTGGGCGCGCTGATGAAGGGCCGTGGCGAGGTCTTTGCGTGGGACACCGACGCGCGACGGTTGTCGCGAATCGATCGCAGGATCCGCCGATCGGGTCTTCAGAACGTCCGCGTGTTGCGCGACGCCGACCAGTTCGCAGCGTTCCGCGCGCGGTCAGTCTCCGCGCTCGATCGCGTATTGGTCGACGCGCCGTGCTCGGGGCTCGGAACGGTTCGCCGTTCGCCGGACATCAAACTGCGCGTCACGCCCGACCTCGTGGAACTGATGACGACAAAGCAGCGGGCGATCCTCGACGACGTTTCGGCGCTCGTCAAGCCGGGCGGCCGGATGGTCTACGCGACATGCTCGATCCTGCCGCGCGAGAACGGCGCGATCGTCGAGGAGTTCCTGTCGACGCACGGCGACTTTGCCGAAGTCGAGCGCCGCACGTTGACTCCGCACGAACACGGCACCGACGGGTTCTTTGCCGTCGTGCTGGAGAAGAAGTAGCCGCAAATAAACGCAAATCTCGCAAATCTGAATCTGCGTCTATTTGCGTTCATCTGCGGCAACTCCCTGCCTGAACACGCACACGTCGCGGTCGATCGTGACGTCCATGTCGGCGAGCTCCTGCACGCGCTCCTGCTGGCTCGAGCGCGCGCCGCGATAGGTTGTCGCGAGAAGGTCCCGCAGCGTGTCCGCGCCGAGATGCGTGCGATGGCGCACATTGTGCCGTTCAAGGAGCCGGAACCCGGGCGCCATCTCTTCCTCGAGCCGGGCGACCCGATCGCGCTGCTCGCCGCGCCCGAGCACCGCTTCGCGGAGTTCAACGAGGTCGTCCGCGCCGGGCACGACGAGGACCGCAATCCCGTCGGGCGCAAGCACTCGCCGAAACTCCGCGGAGTTGCGCCGCGACGTGATCGACAGGACGGCGTCGAACTGCGCATCGGCGAACGGCAATGCCCTGTCGGCATTCGCGACGATCCAGAGTCTGGACGGATCGCTGCGCGCGGCGAGCTCGATCGCCGCGGTCGAGATGTCGACGCCGGCACCGGCGCATCCGAGGGCGCGCATGTGAAACCCCTCACCGCAGCCGATGTCGAGGACGAGCGGATCGGGACAGCGCCCCAGTACCTTGGCAAGCGCATCGACAACCGGCGCCTCGTTGCCGGCGTCGAGGTACCGGCGACGCGCGAGCGCGGCCTCGCGCGAGTCGCCCGGCGTCTTCGACTTCCGATCTGCCGCCTGCAGCAGGTTCACGTACCCGCTGCGGGCGATGTCGAACGAATGGTTCGCCTCGCACGCGTAACGTCCTTCGTGGTGCGCGAGCGCGCGCAGGCACCCGCGGACCGGACACCGAAGGCGGACGCGCCCGCCCGCGGGCTCGTCAGGCGTCATCGCGATGAACGGTCTCCATCGAGAATGCCGGAAGACAGATCGCGACGTACTCTGCGCCGTCCTCGTCGGGCGTGCTGTAGCGAACCCACTCGCCGGCGTGCGTCAGCACGGCCTGACCGGCGGTCACGTCGAGGTACCCGTCGCGCGTTTCGACTCGCAGGCGACCGCGCAGCACGAGCGTGTACTCGTCGAACTCGGGCGTCTGGCCCGGCTCGACCCAGCCGCCCGGGCTGCGCATCCGCGCGACGCTCAGGCGTTCGGTGGCGGAGTTCACACGCCCGACGTACTCCTCGATGATCTTTGGCTTGTTGCCGGCGGCTTCGACGACCGTTGGCTTTTCGATGAGTGTTGGCATGGGTACGAATCCTCCGGAATCGCTGCGAACTTGTAAAGAACCGGCTGCATGATTTTGCCGACTGGTCGATAATGGCGTGGGGTGTTCTGCCCCTGCTCCCTGTTGATCCTGCTGGAGGTTCCGCATGTTTCGTCGAACCAGAGTTCGCGGCTATCTAGTCGTGTGCGTACCGGTTGCCATTGCCTTCATCATAGCCTTCGCGTCGTGGCCCGCAGAGGCGCAACACGTGGCAAAGGAAGTGAGGCCGGCCGCGCCTGGCACGGCGCCCACGAGACTTGCTCCAAAGAGCCGACAACCGATCGCGCGAATGCCGCGCGTTCCGGGGACGAAGCGCGTCGTTCAGGACTTCGAGCAGAAGGTTGAGCCGGACGGATCGATCATCGGCACGCCGGTCGAGCTCGAGATGGGTGTGCAGGAGACGGTCGCCGAGATCCAGGCGCGGCAGGAGGCGCGCGACAAGGCAGGCGTCGAAGAGGATCACGAGATCGAAGTGGAGCCGAGGATCAATCCCCTCCGGGAGTTCAACCTGAACGGGCCGGAATCTCCTCTGGCGCCACAGTGGCCGATCCCGGATCCGGAGGCCATTGGCAAGACCGAGTCGACGCTTAACCCACAGCCCGTGGGCACCGTCTTTACCGGGCCGACAATCAACGACTCGGGATTCATTCCGCCGGACTCGATGGGTGCCGTTGGCCTTACGCAGTTCATCGTGATCATCAACGGACGATTGCGGACTTACACCAAAGCCGGCGTGGCCGACAACGTGCTCGATTCCTCAACTGACAACTTCTTCGCCGGAGTGCAAGTCGGTGGAACGAGCGATCCGAGAATTCGGTATGACCGGCTCACGCTGCGCTGGTTCATCGTCATGATCGATATCAGCACGCCGAACCGAATTCTCATCGCAGTAAGTGACGCGGCAAGCGCTGGCATCATCACGGGCTCGACAGTCTGGACGTTCTTTTTCATCCCTATTGCCTCGACTCCTCCGGCTATTTCGAACACCTGCCTTTGCGACTACCCTACGCTCGGCGTCGACGTGAATGCGTTGTATATAGGCGGCAACAACTTCTGCGGTACGCCGACACAGACGTTCAACTCCACGGACGGGTACGTGGTTCGCAAGTCTTCGATCCTGGGAGCCGGACCGATCGTCGTCACGGTCTTTCGAGGACTTGTTCCGACGGCTGCCGGAGCGGGCCCGTACACGCCGCAGGGGGTCGACAACTACGACCCACTGGCCACCGAGGGGTACTTCATCGGTGTCGACAACGCGACGTTCGGGAACCTCCAGCTCCGGCGTGTGAGCACACCTGGAGCGACGCCGACGATTTCGGGGAACGTCACGATTGCGGTCAGTGCGACGTCGTTTCCGATCCGGGCCCCGCAGACAGGCAGCGCAGCGACACTCGACGCATTGGATGATCGACTGTTTGCGGCCCATATCCGCAACGGCAGGCTCTGGACGGCGCACAACATTGCGGTCAACACGACCGGGGTTGCTGTCACGACAGGTGGTACACGGCGCGATGCCTGCCGTTGGTACGAGCTCCAGAACGTGGCGTCACCAGGCACGCCATCCGTCGTACAGTCGGGGACACTCTTCGACAGTGCCGCCAGCATGCCGCTCTTCTATTTCATTCCGTCGATCATGGTCTCGGGTCAGGGCCACGCCGCGATGGGCTTCAGTCGCGCCGGCGCCGCAGTGCGCCCGGATGCGTACACAAACGGTCGCCTTACGGTCAACACGCTCGGGACGCTGCAGGCCCCGTCCGCACTGACTGCCAGCTCCACGTCATACAACGTCGGAACACCGGTTCGCTGGGGCGACTATTCCTACACATCGGTCGACCCCGTAGACGACCAGACGCTTTGGACGGTCCAGGAGTTCTGCAACGCGACGAACAGTTACGCCGTCCGCATCGGTCAGCTCATTGCGCCGCCGCCGCCGACACCGGCGGTTGCATCGCCGAGTTTTGCCGCTCCCGGACAGGCGAGCGTAAACGTCACCATCACTGGACTTGCGTCCGAGGTAACCGCCGGCGCCGGGTATTTCGACACGACGCCAGCCGCGCTGTGGAATCCGAACCGGATCACCGCGACCGTCAGCGGAGGCGTGACCGTCAACAGCATCTCGTCGGTTGCGCCCGGCAGCCTCGTCCTCAACATCTCGACCGTTGGCGCCACCGTCGACAACACCGCAAACACCATCACGATCACGAACCCCGACGGCCAGTCGCGCAACGCCGCGATCTTCAACGTGTTCGCGCCGGCGGCCGTCAAGGTCGAGTCCTTCACCGCATCGGCGGCGAGCCCGTCGCCCGGCGGCGGCGGAGGAGGCTCTGACGTCACCATTCAGTGGACGACCGGATTCGAGGTCGACAACCTCGGCTTCAACCTCTACCGGGTGACGAGGTCGGGTCGCCAGCTACTCACTCCCAGGCTCATCGCAGGCTCCGCGCTCCAGTCCAATGCCACGGCGCAGTCCACGCCCGGAGCGCGCGTCTACACTTTCACCGACCATCCGCCGCGCGGCTCGCGCGGTGTCCGATACGTCCTCGAGGACATCGACCTGAACGGCAACGCCACCGTTCACGGACCGATCCGGATCACACGGAATGGTTCGGGTCAGAATGGCGGCGCTTCGGCCGGGAAGCTCGTCACGCTCGACGAGCTCGGCGGAACCGCGGACACGACCGAGGCTGCGCCGTTCTCGCCGGTCGAATACACCGACGACGCGCCGGCATTCGACAAGACGGCGGACACTGCTAGTCCGGGCGGACCCGCGATCAAGTTCAAGATCCGCCGTGAGGGCTGGTACGCCGTCTCCGGCCGTGACCTGTTTGCCGCCGGTCTCGATCCGGCAGTCAACCCCGCGAACCTGCAACTGACATCGGACGGCAGGCAGATCGCGATGCTCGTCCGCGGCGAATCCGACGGACGTCTCGACGACACAGACACCGTCGAGTTCTATGGCGGCGGCTTGAACCTTCCGACGACCGACACTCGGACCTTCTGGCTCTCGACGGGCGCAACCGCCGGGCTGCGCATCCGCCAGACTGCAGCGACGACGGCGCCGGTTGCGACGCCGAGCTTCCCGTACACCGTTGAGCGCAAGGACCGCGTAATCTACTTCCCCTTGTTGCTAAACGGTGATGCGGACAATTTCCTGGGCGATGTTATTACATCGGAACCACTCGACCAGTCGATCACCGTCCAGCATCTCGACACGAGCCCAGCAAGGCAGTGCACACTCGACGTCGCCGTGCGCGGCATCACGACCGTGTCTCACGCCGTCAACGTGTCGTTCAACGGCATTCCCGTCGGGCAAGCGACGTTTGCGGCAACGGATCTTGGCCGCCTGACCGTCACCGTGCCGACGCAACTCGTCCGCGAGGGCGCCAATGTCGTCCGTCTCACCGCCGTTGGCGCCGGCTACGACGTGAGCGCGGTCGACTCGATCCGTCTTACCTACTTCCACACGGCCGTTGCCGACTCGGATCTGCTGCGCGCATCGGCGACCGGCAGTAGCCGCGGCTCGGGCGTGACGCTCGGCGGTTTCTCGAACGGGACGGTGCGTGTCATCGACGTCACCACGCCCGCGCAGCCGGCCGAGATGCTCGGAACCGTCACCCAAGGATCGGGCGGCTATGCTGCGACCGTGCTGGCTGCGCCGGGAAATCGGACGTTCTATGCATTCACCGCGGACCAGGTCCGCCGGCCCGACGCGATCGTCGCCGACCGTCCGTCGGATCTGAAGTCGTTCGACGGCGCCGACATCGTCATCGTCGCGCCGAGGGACTTCGCGGCCGCGCTCCAGCCGCTCGTCGATCGTCGCCGGTCGCAGGGCTTCTCGGTTGCCGTCGTCGATCTCGAGGACGTGTTTGACGAGTTCAGCTACGGCGAGCGCGTGCCGCAGGCGCTTCGCTCGTTTGCGCAGTGGGCATCCACGTCATGGCGCGTGCACGCGCGCTTCGTGATCCTCGCGGGCGACGCGTCGTTCGATCCGCGCGACTACTTTGGCCGCGGCGTCTCGGACATCGTGCCGACGAAGCTCATCGACACGCGGTTCATGGAGACGGCGTCGGACGACTGGTTCGTCGACGCCAACGGCGACGGCAGTCCCGAGGTTGCGATCGGACGGCTTCCCGCGCGAACGGCGTCGGACGTTGCGACGCTCGTCGCCAAGCTCGTTGCCTACGACTCGGCGGGCCAGGGTCCGTCGGGCGCCCTGTTCGTGTCGGACATCGGCGACACGTACGACTTCCACGCTGCGAACGACCGGTTGCGGACGATCCTTCCCGCGGGGACTCCGGTCAACGAAGTTCGGCGTGATCTGCTCGGCGACGCTGCCGCGCACACCGCCATAGTGAGCGGCATCAACGCCGGTCCAAGCCTGCTGACGTGGAACGGCCACGGATCGGTCAACCTGTGGCGCGGCAGCGTGCTGACGAACGCCGACGCGACGGGGCTCACGAACGGGCCGCGGATGCCGCTCATGTCGAGCATGACGTGCCTGAACGGCTACTTCATCGATCCGACACTTCCCAGCCTCTCGGAGGCCATGCTTGGGACGCCGCAGGGGGGCGTCGTCGGCGCGTGGTCGGGATCGGGGCTGTCGAATCCCGAGGAGTACGTCCTTCTGAACGAGGAGCTCTACCGGCAGCTCTTCGTCGGCGGGCAGGTCACGCTCGGAGAGGCGATCCTCAGAACCAAGCAGACCGGACTCGATGTCGAAGCGCGGCGGACGTGGATCTTCCTCGGCGATCCGTCGTCGAGGTTGCGTTAACCCGGGAGTTCGACCACTCTAGAACACCATGCTCATCACATCGGAATACGTCGACATTCCCGTGGGCGGTCGCGCGATGCGGACGTTCGTTGCCGCGCCCGCGGGCGAACACAAATACCCCGGGATCCTCTGCTACTCGGACATCTTTCAGCTGACCGGCGCGACGCTGCGATCGTGCGTGCGTCTGGCCGGGTACGGATTCATCGTCGCCGTACCCGAGATCTACCATCGGATCGAACCGTCGGGGACCGTCCTCGCGTTTGACGATGCGGGCCGCGACCGCGGCCTTGCGGATGCGGCTGCGACACCCGTCGCAGATTTCGATGCTGATTGCCGGGCCGCGCTCGACTACCTGAAGTCGCTGCCGCAGGTTGCACAGGGCCGAATCGGCGCTGCCGGATGGTGCATCGGCGGCCATCTCGCGTTCCGTGCGGCGCTGCAGCACGACGTCAAGGCGACGGTCTGCTTCTATGCGACGGGCGTCGACACCGGCAAGCTCGGCAAGGACGCCGATGCCGGGTCGCTCGCGCGCGCCGGCGAGATCAAGGGCGAGCTGATGATGGTGTGGGGCACCGCGGATCCTCACATTCCAGCGGCGGGGCGGCAGACGATCCGGCAGGCGCTCGACGCGTGGAGAGTCTCGTACGTGTTTCACGAGTTCCCCGCCGCGCATGCGTTCATGCGCGACGAGGGGCCGCGGTACGACCCCGAAGTGACGGACGCGGCGCACAACGCGATGGTCGCGCACTTCCGGCGATCGTTCGCGTAGAAGAAGACTCGCCGCAGATTTGCGCGAATCTGCGCAGATCTGCGGCTGATCCTTCTTCTTATGCCAAGACCATCCGCGAGTTGAGGATGGCCTTTGGCGACCTCCCGACAGGCTGGTCGATCCGCGCGGCCTCGGCCGGAATGGCGATCTCCCGCTGCGCCGACTCCCAGCCGAGCATCGCGCGCTTGCGATCGAGACCCCACCGGTACCCGCCGAATACACCCGTCTTGCGGATGACCCGGTGGCACGGGAACAGAAACGCGATCGCGTTTCGGCTGACGGCGCCGCCGACCGCTCGTGTCGCCGCCGTCGTGCACACCGTCTCCGCGATCTGTTCGTAGGTTGTCACCGCACCTGACGGCACCCTCAGGAGCGCCTCCCAGACCTTGACCTGGAAATTGGTCCCGGCGAGCAGCAACGTGATCGGCGTGGCGCGATCATCGGATTCCCCGCCGAAGATCCGGTCCACGAGTTGTGCCGTGACACACGGGTCCTCTTCGACCCTTGCATTCGTCCACTTTGCCCTGAGCCCCGCGACCGCACGACCGTGCTCCATGTCCACGAATTCGAGGTGGCAAATCCCGCGGTCGGTCACCCCGATCAGACATTCGCCGAACGGCGTGTCGTGGAAGCCGTAGCGGATGTGGAGCCCTTCACCGCGCAGCTTGTACTCGCCGGGTGACATCGCTTCGACGGCGATGAAGAGGTCGTGGAGCCGTCCCGGTCCCGAAAGCCCCGACGCGTACGTGAGATCGAGCAGGCTGCGCGACTCGTCGAGCAGCGACTTGGCGTGCTCGATCGTCAGGAACTGGACGAACCGCTTGGGGCTGATTCCGGCCCAGCGCTTGAACAGCCGCTGAAAATGCGTCGGACTGAGACCGACTGCCGCCGCAACGTCGTCGAGCGACGGCTGGTCGAGATAGTTCTCCTCGAGGTATCCGATGGCCTGGGCGACGCGCTTGTAATCGGTTGAATGCATCACGCTGGTCTCCTTCCCTACGATCTGGAGACGAAGATGCCGTTTTTCACAAACCAAACCAATCCGATTCTTGCTGTGACCTCAGAAAGGCCGCAGATAGGCCCAGATCCTGATGATTTGCGTCTATCTGCGTAGATCCGCGGCAAAAATCTCTGCGGCATCTACTTCGGATCGTGCCACCCTCCGATGTCGATGCCAAACGAGCTCGCCTCAACAGGTCCCCACGTGCCCGGCTCGTAGCGGTACACGGGCGTCACGTCGCCAAGGACGGGCTCGACGATCGACCACTGCGCTTCGACGACGTCTTCGCGAACGAACAGCATCGAGTCGCCGCGCATCGCGTCCGTCAGCAGCCGCTCGTAGGCCTCCATGTCGTCGACGTGGTCGATCTGCACAGGCGAAAGTTCGACCGACTGGGACGCCATGACGGGACCGGGCTGCTTGATGCGCGCGCCGAGGGCAATCGCCAGATCCGGGCCAAGCCGGAACCGGAAGTAGTTCCGCCCGCGAACGGAGCCGAGCGGTGGCCGCCTGAGCTTGACGAGCGCCTCGGTCGCCGTGACCGGCAGGTTCTTTCCGGCGCGGATCACGAACGGCACTCCCGCCCATCGCCACGAATCGATCTCGAGCTTCACGGCTGCATACGTCTCGGTCTGCGAATACTGCGCAACGCCGGGCTCTTCAAGGTACCCACGGAATTGTCCGCGAACCACGCGGTTCGGAATGAGCGGCGGAATCGTCCGCAGGAGCTTGGCGAGCTCGTCGCGGAGCGCCTCCTCGTAGGTCAGTGTAGGCGGCTCCATCGCGAGAAACGCGATCACCTGAAGCAGGTGGTTCTGCACGACGTCGCGGATGGTGCCCGTCGCGTCATAGAACTTCCCACGTCCGGCGACGCCAAAGTTCTCGGCCATCGTGATCTGGACGCTCTCGATGTAGTTTCGATTCCAGATCGGCTCGAGAAACGCGTTGGCAAACCGGAAGAAGATCAGGTTCTCGACCGAGTCCTTTCCGAGGTAATGGTCGATCCGATAGATCTGCTTTTCGGGAAACACACCGTGCAGCGTCACGTTGAGCTCTCGCGCGCTCGTCAGGTCGTGTCCGAAGGGCTTCTCGACGATAACGCGGGCGTCGTTCGCGCAGCCGGAGGCGCCGAGCGCCTCGACGACCGTGCCGAACAGGCTTGGCGGAATCGCAAGGTAGTGCGCGGGCCGTTTGGAGTCGCCGAGCTCGGCTCGCAGTGCAGCGAACGTCGCGGGGTCCGAGTAATCGCCGTCGACATAGCGCAGCAGCGTGAGGAGCTTCTCGAAGGCGTGCTCGTTGACGCCGCCGCCGTGCTTCTCGATGCTGTCGCGCGCCCGGTCGCGCAGTTCGTTGATCGTCCACCCCTGTTTTGCGACGCCGATGACGGGCACGTTGAGCGACCCGCGCCGGATCATCGACTGGAGCGCGGGAAAGATCTTCTTGTATGCCAGGTCGCCGGTCGCGCCAAAGAACACCAGTGCGTCGGACTCGTTGATCTCGAGCGCCTGGTTCGTCAGAAGCATCGTCGCAGCTGATCGCCTTGAGCTCATGCTGTGCCCCTCCCGTTCGGTGCGCGGCTCATGACTCGTCGAGCCGCTCGATGTAGGCGTACGCCTCCGGCGTCACCTTCTGTTTCGCGCCCGCGGCCCCGCCCGGAACGAGAAACCCGTCCTTCTCCATCTGCGAGACCATCTCGCCCGCACGTTCGAAGTCGATGTTGAGTTTTCGCTGAATGGCCGGGATCGACACGCCGCCCATTTCGGTCACCATCCTGAGCGCCGAGTTGTAGAGCTCGCCCGCGGATCGCTCGTCCTCGTCGCGCGGCGGCGCGGGAGCGAGCAGGTTGGCGACGGCTTCGTCGACCGGCCTGTCTTCCGGCGCCGTGGAATCCCCGAGCGAGAACGGCCGCGTTTCGTAATCCGGCGCCTCGAGATCGTCGTCGTTGCGGCGCGTGAAGAGGCGCCACACGATCCAGCCGACTCCGGCGAGCAGCAGTCCGGCGAGAATGATGACGATCGCGAGCTTCTTCTGGTGACGCGTCATCAACAGAAGGTTCACGAAGGGGGACGCAGCCGCCGTGACCGGCAGGTGGGCAATCAACTCGAGCAATACCCTGGCTCCTCGCGAGATGTGGTCACAGGCTACTTGATCTCGACGTCGATGTCATAGTCCGTGTTCGGATCGTCCTGCGAAGCCCTGGATTTCACGCTGATGATGAAGTTGCCGGATGCGGGCAGCTTGCCGGAGAGCTTCGCGCCGGGACCGCACGAGCCGAGCTCGGCGCCGTCGGGTCCGGCAAGCGTGACTGACGCAGTTCGGTCCTTGGACGTCAGCGCAATCGAATAGCTCTGGCCGGCACGCGCCCCGATCCGGTACGACTCGCCGGCGTTCGTCACGCCGTTGAGCGTCGCGCTCGACGTGCCCTTGAGGAACCGCACGTCGTGCGGCGCGGGCGTGTCGTCGCGCCCATAATATTGATACGAGCGCTTCGCCGGCGGTGCGGTCTGCACGAGCTTTGTGCCGTTCCAGCGGAACGAGTAGGTCTCGACCCGTTCCGGACAGCACGCGCCACTCCCGTCCTCTGCGAAGCGGTCCACGATGAGCCGTCCGCCGGTGATGACCACCCTGTCGATGCCTCCGTCCGCGCGGTCGCCAACCCCAAGCGTCGCAATGACTTGCGGCTTGCCCCCGCGCATGGCGAACAGCAACCCGTCGGTGAACTGGCCGGTTCCGCCCGTGTTGCAGAGTGTGAGGACG
>JBGAKX010000090.1:0-18743 GCA_044224215.1 Blastocatellia bacterium | reverse complement strand
TTCAACGGCGTCACGGCTCAACTCGATCGGCTGAAGGAGCTCGGCGTCACGATCCTTTGGCTCATGCCGATCCACCCCATCGGCAAGGTCAAGCGCAAGGGCCCAATCGGCAGTCCGTACGCCGTTCGCGACTACTACGCGATCAACCCGGATTACGGGAAGGCGGGAGACCTCAAACGTCTGATCGCCGAAGCCCACCGCCGCGGCATGAAGGTGATCATCGACATTGTCGCCAACCACACGGCGTGGGACTCGGTGATGATGAAGCATCCCGACTTCTACGTTCGCGACGCCTCAGGAAAGGTCGCGTCGCCGCACGACTGGTCCGACGTCGCCGAGCTGAACTACGACAATCCGAATCTCCGTCGCTACATGATCGACATGCTCAAGTTCTGGCTGACGGACTTTGACCTCGACGGGTTCCGCTGCGACGTTGCCGCCGAAGTGCCCACCGACTTCTGGGAGCAGGCACGCGCCGAACTCGACCGTGTGAAACCCGACACGGTCATGCTCGCCGAAGCCGACACGCCCGAGCTCGTCGTGCGTGCGTTCGACCTCGACTATTCGTGGCCGCTCTCGCGCACGCTGACCGCCGTCGTGCAGGGCCGGCAACCCGCGAGCGAGTTCCGCGCGACGTGGGAGGCGGATGCGGCCAAGTATCCGACGGGCGCGCTGCGAATGCGCTACACCGACAACCACGACGAGCCGCGCGCGATTGCGCGGTTTGGCGCGCCCGCGGCGCTGGCGTCGTCGGTGCTGATGTTCACGCTCGATGGCGTGCCGATGATCTACAACGGCCAGGAGGTCGGCGACACCAGCGAATCGGGCGACCCTGCGCTGTTCTACACGATCCCGATATTCTGGCCGATCGAGAAACGGCGCCCACAGTTTCCGGCGTTCTATCGCCAGATGATCGCGCTCAGAAAGTCGCATCCGGCGCTCACCTCCGGGCGGCTCGAGTGGCTGAAGAACTCCGACGAGTCGCGCATCGTGACGTTTCGCAGGTCCGGTGGAGGTGAGGAGATCGTCGTCGCGATCAACTTCTCGAACCGGCCGTTTACGGGAATGGTCCAGGCGCCCGATGGCGGCGGCTGGGTCGACCTGATGACGCAGGCGGACGCGACGCTTCCGGACGTCACGCTCGACGCGTGGGGCTATCGCGTCGTGAGGCGGTCGTTCGGCGGAGACAGAGACTAGCCGCAGATTGACGCAAATTTGCGCAAATCTGCGTTACATCCAAGTGTATTTCTGGCGAGGACAGTGGCTCTATTGAGAGTGATGACGTGCTGAAACGCACGGGGCGCAGCGAACGAACACGGGGGGTACCTTCATGATGTCGCGCTCAAGCGTTCACGGCCAGCGATGGAGTCGCTGGCTCAAGGCCTCGATTGTCATTGCCGTCACTGCCACGGCCATATCCGCGTATCCGTCGGGCTCGCCGTCGGGTCACACCGCCGCTCCAGGCGAGGACTCGTGCGCCAGGTGTCACGGCGGCGTGCTCAACGACAACGCCGGATCGGTGGCGCTCTCGGGCGTCCCGGACGTCTACGAGCCCGGTCAGCAGTACACGCTGACGGTCCGTGTGTCGCATTCGACGGCGCGTGCCTGGGGATTCCAGGTGACGGCGCTCGATCCCAACAACCGCGGCGTCGGGACGTTTAGCGTCATCGACGCGACGACCACACGAATGGTCAACGGCGGCGGCGCATTCTCCGGGCGCGTGTACGTCGACAACTCGTCGTCGGGGACGTTCCCGGGACAGTCCCAGAATGCATCGTGGCGGCTCGCATGGACGGCTCCGGCGAACGACAAGGGCCGCATCACGTTCTATGCGTCGGGGCTCGCCGCAAACAACAATGGCAGCGCGTCGGGTGACAGCACGTATACAACGTCGGTGAAATCGGGCGTCACAACGCCGATGGTCATCGCACCCGTGTTCAAGAACGGCAAGCTCATCCTTCAGAACAACGGGTCGAATATCGAACAGGGCGCAGAACTGCAATTGTCCGGCGGAGCCACGACGGCGACCGAGACGTTTCCGCTTGTGCTGAATGCAAAGGGCACAAAGTGGATCGTCAAGAAGTCGGCCCAGAGCACACCCGGTGGCATGACCGTGTCCACAGCCTGGCCTGCGGGCACGACCGTGTCGATCGTCGTGGTGAATCCGGGCAACGCCGCATCCGCTCCGGTCTCGGCAAGCAGGTAAGAGAGCCGCAGATTCGCGTAGATCTGCGTTGATCTGCGGCCTGTCTTCCTACTCGAACGCGATCTCGTACGCCAGGTAGAGCCCGAACCCGAGCCCGAACAGCCCGGCGATGCACCGCATCGCGCGGTCCGCGTGCGCAAACCGGTGCGCCGTGAATCGCAACGGCAGGCTGAACAGCGCGCTCATGATCGTCATCCCGGCGATCGATCCGACCCCGAACACTGCCACGTACGCAAGCCCGACCACCGGCGACGAGACCGTCGACAGCACCAGCAGCATCAACGCCGCGCTGCCCGCCATTCCGTGGACCATCCCGACGATCAGCGGACGCTTCGCAAACCCGTACTCGTGGTGCGATGTCGAGTGAGGCGTCGCGTCGGCCGCGTGCTCGTGCACGTGTGGGTGTTCGTGGACGCGCAGACCGTGCGCGTGGACGTGCGTGTGCACGTGCCCACCGCGCGCGAGCTTCCACAGCGCGTTCGACCCGAGCCCGATCAGCATGAGGGCCACGCAGAACTCGAGCCCGCGCGCCGTCTGTTCGCCGATCTGGACACGAAGGAGGATCATCACCAGCCCGGCGATGACCAGCGACGCCGCGTGCCCGATGCCCCAGAACGTCCCCACCAGCGCGGCGCCGAGCGTCGTCTTGCGCTCGGTGACGATCGTCGACACCGCAGCAAGGTGATCCGCCTCGATTGCGTGGCGCAGCCCGAGCACAAAGCCGAGCACGAGCATCGAGATTGTTGAAACGGATGTCGGCATCGGCGGATCCTCGCAGCCTCAGCAGATCCGCGGCAACTGCTCGCCGACGAGCATATCGACGATTCGCGTTCCGCCGAACGCCGTGTTCATGACCACGATCCCAGGAGGCTCGGCCGCCACGTCGCCGATGATCGCGGCATCGCGCCCGAGCGGGTGCTCGCGCATGCGCGCGACGAGCGCCTCCGCCGCCTCCGGCGCGACGATCGCAACCAGCTTGCCTTCGTTTGCGATGTAGAGCGGATCGAGCCCGAGGATCTCGCTCGCACCCTTGACCTCTTCGCGGACGGGGAGCCGGTCCTCGTAGATTCGAACGCACACCTCCGAACCGAGTGCGAACTCGTTGAGCGTCGTCGCCACGCCGCCGCGCGTCGGGTCGCGAAGCGCGCGGATCTCGCTCGTCACTCCGAACATCGATTCGACGAGCGAGCCGAGAGGCGCCACGTCGCTCTCGATCTCCGTCTCGAGCTCGAGCTCGCCGCGCGCGGCCATGATCGTCGTTCCGTGATCACCCATTGTGCCGCTCAGGATGACACGATCGCCGACCTGCGCCGACCGCGCCGAAAGCGTCGCGCCGTGCTCGATGATCCCGACCCCCGCCGTGTTGATGAAGATCTTGTCGGCCGAGCCGCGCTGCACGACCTTGGTGTCGCCCGTGACGACCTGCACGCCCGCCTCGTCGGCTGTCGCGCGCATCGACGCGAGCACGCGGCGCAGGTCCGCCACAGGAAAACCCTCCTCGAGAACGAAACCGACTGACAGATACAGCGGCCGCGCGCCGCTCATCGCAAGGTCGTTGACGGTTCCGGCGATCGCAAGCCGCCCGATGTCGCCACCTGGGAAGAAGATCGGCGACACGACGTACGAGTCGGTCGTGAATGCCATCCGCGCGGGACGACCGTTGCCCGCGACCTCAAAGACCGCCTGGTCCTCGAGCAGTTCGAGCATGGGGCACCGCAGGTAGTCGAGAAACAGCCCTTCGACGAGATCGCGCATCGCGCGCCCGCCGCCGCCGTGCGCGAGCGTGATGAACTCGTCCTTGAACGTCGGCCGCCGGCGACGCGCGCGCTCGACACGAGCAAAGAGCGGCGACGGTGTGAATGTCTCGGACATGGCTGCCTCCCGGGTTCGCGGCGCTACCGAGGCCCCGCGATGGCGGACCGCTCGGCGACCTTCGACAGCCGCCCGAAGTTGTAATAGGCGGCGCACGCGCCTTCCGACGACACCATGCACGAGCCGATCGGCGTCTCGGGCGTGCACGTGGTTCCGAAGATCTTGCACTCCCACGGCTTCTTGACGCCCTTGAGAATCTCGCCGCACTGGCATGCCTTGGGGTCCGCGATCCGGACGCCCGGCACGCTGAAATGCCGCTCGGCGTCGAACGCGCCGTACTTTGACCGAAGCCGCAGGCCGCTGTGCGGAATCGAGCCGAGGCCACGCCATTCAAAGTACTCGCGCGGCTCGAACACCTCCGCGATCGCCTCCATCGCCAACCGGTTGCCGTCGCGCCACACCGCTCGCGTGTACTGGTTCTCGATCTCCACACGACCTTCGACGATCTGCCGGACGGTCATGTAGACAGATTGGAGGATGTCGAGCGGCTCGAACCCGGCGACGACGAGCGGTTTGCCATAGTCGCGAGCGACAAAGTCGTACGGCCGCGTGCCGATGACCGTGCTGACGTGGCCCGGTCCGACGAACCCGTCGAGGTGGAGATCCGGAGAGTCGAGGATCGCCTTCAGCGTCGGGACGATCATGATGTGGTTGCAGAAGACGCTGAAGTTCTCGACGCGGTCCTTCTCGGCCTGAAGGATGGTCAGCGCGGACGACGGCGCGGTTGTTTCAAAGCCAAGCGCGAGGAACACGACGCGGCGATCCGGGTTTGCCTTGGCGATCTTGAGCGCGTCGAGCGGCGAGTAGACCATCCGGACGTCGGCGCCGGCGGCCTTTGCGTCAAAGAGGTTTGTCTTTGACCCCGGCACGCGGATCATGTCGCCAAACGTCGCAAAGATGACGCCGGGCTCGAGCGCGAGCGAGATCGCGTCGTCCACCCGCCCGAGCGGGATCACGCACACCGGGCAGCCCGGGCCGTGGATCATTTCGATGTTGGGCGGCAACAGGTCCTCGATGCCGTACCTGAAGATCGTGTGCGTGTGGCCGCCGCAGACCTCCATCAGCTTCAGGTGCCGATCGGTCAGACCCGCGATCTCGTCGGCGAGCCGTTTCGCCACGTCGCTCTGCCGGTACTCGTCGATGAATTTCATGCCGCGCCTCCTTCTGACGTGCCGTCCACGAGCGATCCGTGCTGCAGCAGCGTGTGCACCATGTCCCACATCACGTGGTAGAGCGCGACGTGCGATTCCTGGACACGGTGGACGCTCGACGTCGGCACCGTCAGGCAGTGCTCAAGCGTTCCTTCGCGCTTCATCTCGGCCATCCGGCCCCCGTCGCCGCCCGCAAAACCGATCGTCGAAATCTCCATCCGGCGCGCGGTGTCGAACGCGTGCACGAGGTTGTCGGAGTTCCCGCTTGTCGAGATGCACAGCAGCACGTCGCCTGCGCGGCCCAGCGCGATGACCTGGCGTGAGAAGACGTGCGCGATGCCGATGTCGTTCGCTACGGCCGTGACCATTGCGAGGTCGTTTGCGAGACAGATCGCCGGCAACGCGGCGCGCCCGACCGTGATCGGGTGCATGAACTCGACGGCGACGTGCTGCGCGTCGGTCGCCGAACCGCCGTTGCCGCAGACGAGCAGCTTGTTGCCGTGGTGGAACGCGCGCGCGAGCGTGAGCGACGCCGCGAGGATCTCGTCGGCGTTGGCGGCAAAGAAGGCGCTCTTGACCTCGACGCTCTCGCGGGCCTTCTCGAGCAGCGAGAACCGCAGCTCCTGCATGACGTCGCCTTCCGGACGTTCGTCGTCGTGCAGGAAGGGGTAGAACCCGCGGGAGAAGTCATCGGAGGAGCGTGTCATGGTGTGACCTTGTCCGGCCGTAGTTCACGCAAAGGCGCGAAGGCGCAAAGGCATAAAGTTCTTGCGCGTCTTCGCGTCTTTGCGTCCTCTTTGCGTCTTTGCGTGAAACCCAAACTCTCAACCCCTCAATCCAGCGACGTCTTGAACTGGTCGACCTCGGTCTCGAACGCGCCCATCTCCTTGAGCAGCGCCAGCGTCTCGGTGGCGCGCGCCTCGTCGATCCGGCTCATCGCAAACCCGACGTGCACGAGCACGTAGTCGCCAAGCTCGACGGTGCTGCGGTCGAGCAACCCGAGGTTCACGTTGCGCCGGACGCCGCCGATCTCGACCTTGGCGATGGCGTTCTCTTCGTCGACGAACTCGACGATCCTGCCTGGAATTGCGAGACACATGGATGTCAGGTCCTCCCGGAACCGATGATCGCGTTCGCGACGGCGACCTGGCCGAGCGAGATGCCGCCGTCGTTCGGCGGCACGCGGTGATGCGTCAGTACGTCAAAGCCGGCAGCCCGCAGCAGCGCAGACGCCCTGCCCAGCAGCAGCACATTCTGGAACACGCCGCCCGAGAGCGCCACCCGATCGAGCCCGCGGTCGTCACGGATGCCTTCCGCGACCGTCACGATAAGGCGTGCGACGCCGTTGTGAAAACGGGCCGAAATGACGGGTGCGGGGACATTGTCGACGAGATCGTCGACGATGCGCTGGAACACGACCTCGGCGCCGATGCGACGCCCGCCGTCCGAAAACGAAAAGTCGTAGGCGTCGTCGACCGACCGGTCGGCAATCGTCTCGAGCTCGATCGCCGCCTGTCCCTCGTAACGCACCGCACTGCGCAGCCCGAGAACGCTCGACACGGCGTCGAACAGCCGGCCCATGCTCGACGTCTCGGGACAGTTCATCCCCGTGTCGGCCATTCGCCTGAGCGTCGTCCACGAGCCGCGGTCGAGCGCGCGCACGAACGGAATCTGCGCGTCGAGGAACCGGTCGCCAAACGCACGGCACAGGTACATCGCCGCCATGCGCCATGGCTCGCGAATCGCCTTTGCGCCGCCCGGCATCGGGATGTAGTCGAGATGCGCGACGCGCTCGCACTCCGCAAAGCTCGCGACGAGAAACTCGCCGCCCCAGAGCTTCCCGTCCGTGCCAAACCCGAGGCCGTCCATCGCGACGCCGATCACGTCGCCATCGGCGTCGTTGTCCGCCATGCAGCTCGCGATGTGCGCGTGATGGTGCTGCACGCCAATCTTCACAAGGCTGTCGTCGAGGGCGAGCGCGAACTTTGTCGACAGGTACTCGGGGTGCAGGTCGTACGCGACGATCTCGGGCTCGAGATTGAAGAGCTGCTTGAAATGCGCGATCCCGCGCTCGTAGGACGTGAGCGTCTCGAAGTTCTCGAGGTCGCCGATGTGGTGGCTCACGAACGCGAGGCGCTCGTGCGCGATGCAGAACGTGTTCTTGAGCTCGGCGCCGCACCCGAGCACGTCGTGCGCGCACGAGAACGTCGTCCGGATCGGCGCGGGCGCATATCCGCGCGAGCGCCGGAGCACCATCGGACGGCCGTCGACGACGCGCGCGACCGAGTCGTCCGTGCGCATATGGATCCGACGGTCGTTGAGGAGGAATGCATCCGCGATCGCCGCGAGCCGCTCGAGCGCGTCGTCGTCCTCGTAACAGATCGGTTCGTCGGACACGTTGCCACTCGTCATCACGAGCGGCCGATCGAGCCCGTCGAACAGCAGGTGATGCAGCGGCGTGTACGGCAGCATGAATCCGATGGTCCGGACGCCGGGTGCGATCGCGTCCGGCACCGCGACGCCGGGCCGGCGCTCGAGCAGCACGATGGGCCGCTGCGGCGAAGTGAGCAGCGCTTCCTCGTCGGCCGAGACGACGCAGAACTCGCGGACCGTCTCGACGCTTGCCGCCATCAGCGCAAACGGCTTGTCTTCGCGGTACTTGCGACGTCGCAGCCGCTCGACCGCATCCGCGTCGAGCGCGTCGCACGCGAGGTGGAACCCGCCGATCCCCTTGATCGCGAGGATGTGGCCGTCGCGGAGCAGCACCCGCGCCTGGTCGATCGGGTCCGTCGCCGCGCCGGGCGCGATTGCACGGCCGCCCGCATCAACGAGCGCAACGCGCGGGCCGCACACCGGGCACGCGGTCGGCTCGGCATGAAATCGACGATCAAGAGGGTCGCGGTACTCGGCCTCGCACGCGTCGCACATCGCGAACGGACGCATGGTCGTCTTCTCGCGGTCGTAGGGCACGTCCTCGATGATCGTGAACCGCGGCCCGCAGTTCGTGCAGTTGATGAACGCGTAGCGATAGCGCCGGTCCGCCGCGTCGAACATCTCCCGCAGACAGTCGGCGCACGTGGCGACGTCGGCCGAGATCGGCACGAACTTGCGGCCGCCGGCGTCGCTCTCGACGATACGGAAGCCTTCAAAGTTAGCCGGGTCCGCCGGGTCGTGCCGCTCGATCGACTCGATCATCGCGAGCGGCGGCGGATTCGACGCGATCTCGTCCACGAACTCGTCGATCGCCGGCGCCTCGCCCTCGACGTCGATCAGCACGCCCGTCGTGTTGTTGAGCACCTGCCCGCGCAGGTCGCAGCGCTTGGCGAGCGAGTAGACAAACGGCCGGAACCCGACGCCCTGGACGATCCCCCGAACCGTGATCTGTGATCGCGTCATCATTCGTGCGCGGCCTCGAGCGCGCGGCACCGTGCCCTCAGAAACCCGAGCCACGCCTCCATCCCGACCCCGGTCTTTGCAGACACCTCGAACACCTGCATCCCCGGACGAACCGCGTCGATGCTGCGGTACGCCGTCGCGCGGTCGAACTCGACCGCAACGGCGAGGTCGATCTTTGTGATCACCGCGACATCGGCCGTATTGAAGATCGTCGGGTACTTCAACGGCTTGTCCTCGCCCTCCGTCACCGACATCAGGACGAGGCGGACGTCTTCGCCGAGATCGTAGCTCGACGGACACACCAGGTTGCCGACGTTCTCGACGAACAGAAAATCGAGCTCGTCGAGGTTCCAGTCGTCGAGCGTGCGCTCGACCATCTCGGCGTCGAGGTGGCAGACGGTGCCGGTCGTGATCTGCTGCACGCGCGCCTGTGACCGCGCAAGCCGTGCGGCGTCGTTGTCAGTCGCGAGGTCGCCGACGATCGCGCCGACTCGGAGGTCGCGTCCGAGCTCCGTCAGCGTCTTCTCGAGCAGCATCGTCTTGCCCGCACCGGGACTCGACACGAGGCTGACGACCGTCACGCCCGCGTCGCGGAACCGCTGGCGCAGCGCGCGCGCAAGCACGTCGTTCTGCTTGAGGACCTTTTCGCGGACCTGGACGAGTCGTGGCGGTGAGCTCATCACTGGATCTCCAACGCGACGACTTCGAGCTCGTCGCCTGCAATCACGTTCGGCGTGGGTTGGTCGCACACGGGACAGCACAGATGGCGCCCGCGACCAAGCGGGCGGTTCGCATCGCAGAACGAACAGTAGACGACCACCTCTGCTTCGTCGATCACAAGCCGCGCACCGGAAATCGGCGTGTCCTCGCACGCGATGTCCCACGAAAAGAGCAGCGCGTCGCTTACAACCCCCGACAGCGGCCCGAGCCTGAGATGCACAGCCAGAACCTGCGCGCCTCCCTGGCGCGCAGCCTCCTCCGTTGCCATCTCGACCATGCTGACTGCGATGGACAGCTCGTGCATGCTCCTCCCCGAGGCTCCCTGCGCCCTGCCGTCATCCGCCGGCCGGCGCCCTTGTTCCAACCAGATCGAATGCGAACTTTAGCTCATCCTTGAGCTTCAGCACTCCGCCCGCGACCGAGACGAGCTTTATCTTGTAGTCGGTCTGCTTGAGCGTGAACTCGCCCCGCGCGTGCAGGTCGTCACCTGCAAGGTGTACCTGCGCCGGTATCCACAGCCCGGTGCGCTTCACGCCGTGCAACGTGAGGTCTCCGATGATGCGCGCCTTGTAGCGCGCCTCGCCGGCGTGCGACACCATGATGTTCGTGCTCTCGAAGACGATCTCGGGGTACGCGGCGACCTCGAGCACCTCGTCGAACATCGTGTGCGTGATCTCGCGCCGGTCCTTCTCCTTCATGTCGTCGATCACTTCGAGCGACCTCGCCTTGACGACAACGCGGGCAGACGCGTTGGCGAACGTGTCGGGCTCGAACGAGGTTTCGGCGGTGAAGTCGCGGATCGCGATCGTCGGGTTGTGCCCGAGACCTGCGAGCAGGCCGCCTGCGGTCGCGTGCACGGTGAAGGTGCTCCGACCCTTGTCGAGCACGTATCTGACCATGCCGGGCTCGCCCTCGCCGGCGCGAGCAGTCGCGGTGTCGTTTTCGCTCATGGTGTGCGCCCGGTGGCCGTTACATCGCCCTCAGTCTGAGATACCGCTGCAGATCGGGTCCGATCGCAGTCAAATCGGGAAGAAGCTTCCCCTGCAGATCCGGGAGGACGCCTGCCAGGCCTGCGCTGACCGTCCTGCGGACCGCAGGGTGGGCCGCGATCAGGCCGACGCCGAGAACCAGCAGCGCGGCGCCGCCGACCAGGTAGAGGACGTCGCGGTCCCCGTTCGATGCATTGTTGCCGTTGTCGGACATGGTTGCTCTCCTTCCGTTTTGTAAATCCGTCAAACGCCCACGTTCGCGGCGGTCTCGTTGCCGAGCTTTGCCACGAGGTCTTCGATCATCGACACCGCCTCGCCGAGCGCGGCCCGCACGGGCTCGCTCAGGCCCATCTTCCCCTCTCCCTCCGGATCGAGCGGCTCGGGCTCGCACCCGACGAGCATGATTCGTCCGAACGTTCCGCCCATCGTCCGGACGAGCCGGAGCACGTTGACCGGGCTCATGCTGTGCGCCTCGGGCGCCGCGGCGTCTTCGTCGTTCAACGCGTCGAGGTCCGGTTCGATCAGGTAGAGCGTGCCCGGCTCGCCGCCTCGCGGCGTCGCATCGACAAAAATCGTGACGTCATAGCCGTCGAGAATCGCGTACGCGAGATCGAGCCCGCGGATTCCGTAGTCGACGACCGTGACGCCCTCCGGCATCCGCCGCGCGGCAAGCAGTCTCGCCACCTCGACGCCGAACGCGTCGTCGCCGAGAAAGATGTTGCCGATGCAGGCAATGAGGATCCGCTGCGGCGTCATACGGAACTCCCATCGGCTGCATCGGCCTCGAGAGGCTCCACCTCGTCCGGTGAAAAGAAGAACCGGTGGCCAGGCTGGCGGAGCTCGCCGAGATCCCTCCCTGGGTCGTCTTCGATGACGACCGCAATGTGAACACGGCTCTCGTAGTCCTGCTCGATCGATTCGATCACGGCGGTCTTGCCGGCGAGCGCCATGTCGAAGATGTCGCCGCCGGCGCGCGGTCTCAGAATCACGCGCCCCCCGACCGTCACGTCGCCGTGGGGCGTCGACAATCGGTCGAGCTGCACGCCCTCTTCGAGTGCGTTGAATTCCCACTCGTTCATTGCGTGTCACCCTGGCTGGTACGAAGGCCGCGCACGACGCCGTGCAGCTTCATCAACTGTTCGGGCGGAAGTGTCTCGGCCCGCTCGAGGATCCGCCGCGTCCGATCGTCGAGGCTTCGCATTTCGCGCTTCTCGTCGTCGGTCAGCGTCATGATCCGCAGCATCAGGATCTCGTCGATCTCGGTCCCGTCGAACAGGTCGCCCGCGCTCTCGGGCGCGACCTGCGGGTAGTCGTACAGGATGATCGGCGACGACAGCATCACGCTGCGTTCGCCCTCGGGTCCGACGAGCACCGGCCACGTCCCGACGTTGCTGCACGCGGCGGCCGCTGCGCGGTGCTCGTCGGGCGGCTCGAGCAGCGAGACGAACTCGCCGTCGTGCACCCTCAGCACCGTGTGCGCCGACACGAGCGACTGCACGAGCGCCTCTTCGCGCGTCCGTTGCGTGGGATCGTCGAACGGCGTCGTGTTCAGCACGCGAACGGTGACCTTCGCGAGACCATCGCCGACGATCGCGGCGGCGATCTCCATCGTTCCCTGGAGCCGCCACCGTCTGCGCGCGATCTCGCCGGCGACCTGACCGCCGGCATCGTGGATCGGCTCGGACCGCCGCAGGCCGTCGATCACGAAATCGACCTGCTGCGGAACGGTGACGAGCGTGTGCAGCGCGAGGGCCTGCGCGACGACCTCGCGCTCAACCGCCTCCTGCCACGAACTGTACAGCTCGCCGTCGACCTCGAGCGAAGCCACCGGCAGAAACGCCTCCGGATTTTCGTTCGACGCCGCGTGCACATCGGAAATGTCGCGCGCCTCGAGCTGGAGGAACCGAGCAGTGACATCGATCGTCGTATGTTCGTCGCCGAGAACCAGACACTCCGTCTGGCTGTTGCAGCGCTCGGTGTCGTTCGACGCGGCGCTGAACGCCTGCGGCGCGAGCACGCCAAAGTTGAATCGGCGTTGGTTCTTCACCGACGACGCGCGGTACGGGTACAGGTTGTACCCCTCGTAGAGCACGGTCCGCGCGATTCGCTCGACAAGCCGTTCGGTCATCGATCGGCCTCCTCGTGCGCGCTTTCGAGCAGGCGTTCGAGCGCCTCCTCCCACGTCGCCAGACCGTGCGCCGACTTGAACTCGAACAGGCGATCGAACGCGTCGCGGCCCAGACACAGCCACGCCGTGTTCGGGTAGTAGTGCTCCATCATGCCGCGCCACACGCTGACGGGGAGCCGGTACTGCGCCTCCTTGCTCCACGGGATCTGCGCGACCTGCAGCGCGCCGTTCCCGCCTTCGTAGAACACCGTCCCGCTGAACTGCAGAACGAGGGGCACGTCGCCGTCGTCCACACCGGCAAAGTACTTGGTGGCCGCGACGTTGAAGTCGAACGTGCAGGGCACCGAGAGCTCGATCTCGGTGCTCCTGGTGAAGCTCGACACCACCGCGCTCGTGTGCGTCCACAGCATGGTCTTGAGCGTCGTACCCCACCGCTCGGGCTCGCCGAACAGGTCGAGCAACCGACGCTTGTCCTCGGGCGTGTACTGGCGGCGTGTCGTCTCGATCTGGATCTGGCACCTGAGCGCGACCGTGTGGACGACCTCGCCGGCGACGGCATTCGTGATGCGCAGCTTGAACGCGAGCGACGGTGCGGCGGCAAACAATTGCGGCTCGGCGCCGAGCACCACGTAGTCGAGATCAGGCATGTGACGCCTCCCCGATCACGGTTGCCCGGTGTTTGAGCTCTTCAAAAAAGCGCGCGATCTCTTCCCACACCACCGTTCCGCCCGACAAGCCGCGCCAGTTCGCGCGGATCAGCCCGACCAGCTTGAAACACTCGTCGATCGGCGCGACGTAGTGCTCGGCGCCCGCGCCGCCGTGCGCACCGCGGATCCGCTGGACGAGCAGCGCCTCGACGTCGGGCTCCATCGTGGCGAGCACGGGGTTCTCGCGCACGATCTCGTCCCACGATTCGAGGCTGAGCAACGATTCGGTCGGTCCCGCGGGGCTCGGGTAGAGCGCCACCACGTGCCCCGCCGGTGTGCTGTGAAAGAAGAACGCGAGGTTGATCGGTATCGACAGCGCGTCCCACTGGCCGTCGGTCATTCGGAATCCCGGCAGGTAGCGGATACGGCGGGGGATGCGGCGAAACCTGGTCGTCGCGTCATTCGCGAACAGGATCGCGCACGCGTCGCATGCGCACGTGACCTTTCGGGTCGCGGGATCGAGCAGGTGCGGATGCACATCGGCGAGCGGCAGCTTGCACAGCTCGCACCGTTCGGCGAGCGCTCCGGCAGGCGCACGCTCGCGCATGTAGCTGCGAAGCGCCGCAAATGCCGAATTCGAAGGTGGGTGCCCTGATGAGCTCATTCAGATCTCGACCGCCGCTGCGCCCTGGATCGGCCGCGACCGCCCGAGCTGGACAAGTCCGGACGATGGTCCGGCCGGAAGCCCGGACGGCTGCGGCACGTCGACCACGCCTTCAACCTCGAGCGCGGCGAGGTCCGGCGCGGCGTCGTAGATTGCTTCCTCGATCGCGTTCTTCAGCGTCATCGCCGACGAGGCGCACCCGTTGCAGCTCCCGTCGAGGCGCAGCCGGACGACCCCCTCAGCCGTTCCGAGCAGTTCGACGTCGCCGCCGTGGGCTTTCAGCATCGGCCGTACCTTGTCGAGCGCCTGCATGACGCGGGTCTCGAACGGCACCGGATGCAGGCCGTACAGCAGCAGAAGGCTCGCGACGAGATCGTCCGTGCCGAAACGATCGACCGTTTCGGCGCCGTGTGCGCCGGATTCGAACGTGATCTCCATCATGCGTTCGATCCCGGCGCCGTGAATCTGCATCAACGCGGTCATCAATTCGACGGCACTGGCCCGCACATTCGGATCGGCAGCCGACTCGATTGTGCGGACCAGTTCCTCGACGCGTTGAAGCTCCTTGCGGAACTCCTGGCTTGTCATTTCATCTGGCCAAACATCGGCGAATGGCGGGTCTCGAGCACCTTGCCATTTCCGAGGTACATGTGAACGCCGCACGGCAGGCACGGGTCGAAACTGCGGACGGCGCGCATGATGTCGATTCCCTTGAAGTTGTCCGGGCCGTTCTCCTCAAAGATCGGCGTGTTCTGGACGGCGTCTTCGTACGGACCCGGCGTGCCGTATATATCACGAGGATTCGCGTTCCACGGCGTCGGCGGATACGGGTGGTAGTTGGCGATCTTGCCTTCCTTGATGACGACGTGGTGCGACAGAACGCCGCGCACCGCCTCGTGGAATCCGCACCCGATTGCTTCCTCGGGCACCTTGAACTCGCTCCACGTCTTCGTGTTGCCAGCGTGCAGTTCGGCGAACGCCTGCTCCATGAAGTACAGCGCCTGCGCGGCGGCGTACGCCTGGAAGTAGGTGCGCGCGCGATCGCGCTCGATGGCGTTGCTCCACTTGGGGATCTTCCACTCGAACTCGACTTCGGGCTTGAGCGACGTCTTGGGAAGGTAGATCTTCACGCTCGAGCCGGTCGCCTTGACGTAGCCCGTATCCACGAGCCCCGCGAGCGCCGTCGCCCACAGCCGCGCGATCGGTCCGCCGCCGGTGTCGAGCGCAAGATGATCGCCCGTGCGGTCGTCGAGCCATCGCGGCGACATCACCCACGTGTAGTTGCCGTTGAAGTCGCGCTTCTGCGGCTTTGGAATGGTCGTCTGGTTCCACGGATGCTTCCGGTCGATCGGATTGCCGAGCGGGTCCTTGTCGACGAACGTCTCCGACTGGTCCCAGTCCTCGTAGAACGAGTGGCCGAGCAGGATTCGCAGCTGCAGGTTGATGTCGACAAGGCTCGTCGTGACGAGCTCACCGTCGACGACGACGCCCGGCGTGACGTACATCCCGCGGCCCCATTCGGCCATGTTCTTGTACGTGTAGTCGCACACGTCGGGGTCGTTGAACGAGCCCCAGCAGCCGAGCAGGACACGGCGCTGTCCGACGGCTTCGTAGCCCGGCAGCGCCTCGTAGAAGAAGTCGAACAGGTCGTCGTGCAGCGGCACGACCTTCTTCATGAACTCGACGTACCGCATCAGCCGGACCATGTAGTCGGTGAACAGCTGCACGGTCGGTACGGTCCCGACGCCGCCAGGATAGAGCGTCGACGGGTGCACGTGCCGGCCTTCCATCAGGCAGAACATCTCTCGCGTATACCGGCTGACCATCAAGGTTTCACGGTAGAACTCGCCCGTGAACGGGTTCAGCGCCGTCATGATGTCCGAGATCTTCTTGTACCCGTGCTCGGCGGCGTGCGGCGCATCGGTGACCTTGGCCTTCTCCCAGACGCTCGGGTTGGTCTCGCGCACCATCTGTTCGCAGAAGTCGACGCCGACCAGGTTGTCCTGAAAGATGTTGTGGTCGAACATGTACTCGGCCGCCTCGCCGAGGTTGACGATCCACTCGGCGATCGCCGGCGGGCGCACGCCGAACGCCATGTTCTGCGCATAGGTCGCGCACGTGGCGTGGTTGTCGCCGCAGATCCCGCAGATCCGGCTCGTGATGAAGTGGGCGTCGCGCGGGTCCTTGCCCTTCATGAAGATGCTGTAGCCGCGGAAGATCGACGAGGTGCTGTGGCACTCGACGACTTCGCGGTTCTCGAAGTCGATCTTCGTGAAGATGCCGAGGCTGCCGACGATCCTGGTGATCGGGTCCCAGTTCATCTCGACGAGCTTGCGGCTCTCGATGGGAATCTCCTCTTTCGTTGCCGACTTTGTGACCATCGCTGCTCCTTTCTGGCTCAGAAGGCCCTGGGCCGGTACCCGGTCGTGAGATCGGCACCGGAGTGCCGCCACTTGGGTTCCTTGTTGAGGGTGGCGTTCGTGATCTGTCGCAGCGCGGTGATGGCGCGGCCATAGACTCCGACGGCGGACGAGGAGAGTTTTGCGCCCGGAGGCTCGTCCATGAACGGCATGAACTTGTCGGGGAAGCCCGGCATGGTGCAGCCGATGCAGATTCCGCCGACGTTCGGGCAGCCGCCGATGCCGGCCATCCAGCCTCGTTTCGGCACGTTGCAGTTGACGACGGGGCCCCAGCAGCCGAGCTTGACGATGCACTTTGGCGAGCCGTACTCGGTGGCAAAGTCGCCCTGCTCGTAGTAGCCGGCGCGGTCGCAACCTTCGTGGACGGTCGAGCCAAAGAGCCAGGTCGGACGTCCGACGTCGTCGAGCGGGATCATCGGCGCGAGACCCGCGGCCAGGTAGAGGAGGTAGAGGATCGTCTCCATGAAGTTGTCGGGCTGGACGGGGCATCCCGGCACGTTGACGATCGGAATGCCCGCGGCGGACCGCCAGTCCCAGCCGAGGTAGTCGGCAAGGCCCATGGCGCCGGTCGGGTTGCCTTCCATGGCGTGGATGCCGCCGTAGGTCGCGCACGTGCCGATGGCGACGACCGCGAGCGCCTTTGGCGCGAGGCGGTCGATCCACTCGTTCGTGGTGATCGGCTGGCCAGTCGCGGCGTTCGTGCCGAATGCGGCCCAGTAGCCTTCCTTCTTGATCTTCTCGTTGGGGATGGAGCCTTCGACGACGAGGACGAACGGGTCGAGCTCGCCAGTCTCTGCCTTGTACCAGTACGACATGAAGTCGTCGCCGACTTCGTACGAGAGGACGGGGTTGTGGATGTGGACTTTCGGGAGGCCGGGTATGGCTCCCAGGACGACGTCTTCGATGCTCGGCTGGCTGGCGGCGGTGATCGAAACCGAGTCACCGTCGCATCCGAGGCCGGCGGTCATCCACACGACGTGGACCTCCTTGACCGCGGGCGCCCTCTGCGTGACTCGGCCGTACGGAGCCGTGTCTTCTGCCATAGCTGCCTCTCCTTTCGTGGTGGGATTGGTCCAGACATCTTGTGTCTGTACCAGGAGAGGGTCAATACGGTGGTTCCCTGAGGGGGTATCAGAAAAAGCCTGAGAAAACCTCACGTACGGAATGAGTTCACGCAAAGGCGCAAAGACGCCAAGACAGAGAATTCATGTCTCTGCGTCTTTGCGGTTCTTTGCGGCTTTGCGTGAACTGCTTCGGCTTACGGCTGGATCAACTGATTCCGCACCGCATACCGCACCAGGTCGCTCATCGAATGCAGCTTCAGCTTCGACATGATGTGCCCGCGGTGCGTCTCCACCGTCTTCACGCTGATCCCGAGCGTGCTCGCGACCTCCTTGTTGCTTTGCCCCTCGGCCAGCAACTGGACGATCTCGCGCTCCCTCGCCGTCAGCGGATCCCGCGGCGTCTTGCCCGCGTCACTCGTCGGCCCCTTCTTCAGAAAGCCCTCGAGCATCATCTCCGACACGCGCGCCGTAAAGAACGGCTTGTGCCGGCACAACGTCTCGACCGCGGTGATCAGGTCGCGCCCCGCGTCCGATTTCAATACGTACCCGCGCGCGCCGGCCTCGAGCACCTCGCGCACCAGCTGCTCCGAGTCGTGGACCGACAGCACGAGCACCTCAACGCCGGGCACCTCCTTGAGGATCTGCCGCGTGGCCTCGAGACCGTTCATCTCGGGCATCGTGATGTCCATGATCACGAGGTCGGGCTGCAGACGCCGGGTCTCTTCGACCGCCTCGCGCCCGGTCACGGCCTCGCCCGCGACCACCCAGCCGTCGTGCGTCTCGAGGAGCGCACGAATCCCGTGTCGCACAACCTCGTGGTCGTCCGCGATCAGGATGCGCACCGGGATCACTGGACGCTCCTGCGCGGAAGCGCCACGGTGACCGTCGTCCCCGCCGGTCCCGAGTCGATGTCCATATGGCCGCCCAGCTGTTGCGCGCGTTCGCGCATGCCCGGAATGCCGACGCCGAGCCGAACGATGTCGTCTTCGGCCGAGCCGTAGCGGGGTTCGGCGCCGGCGCCCTCGTCCTTGACGGCAAGTTTCACTTCGGACTCGCTCAGCGACACGCGGATCGCCGCTCGCGTCGATCCCGAGTGCCGGTGGACGTTGGTCAGACCCTCCTGGACGATCCGGAACAGTGCCGTCTCGACCTCGGGCGCGAGCCGCCCAAGATCCGGCGGCACGTCGAGCGCGACGTCGATGCCCGTGCGCTGCGAGAATCCGGCGATGTACGACTTCAAGGCAGGGGCGAGCCCGAGATCGTCGAGGAGCGGCGGGTGCAGCAGGTACGACAAGTTGCGCACCTCGCGCGAGCACTGCTCGGCGAGCGAACGGCTCTCGGACAATATCCGGTGGTTGGCCGTTTCGGGCGCCGATTCGGCGGCCTTCAACAACAGTGAGAGGTTCATGGCAAGCCCGGCCAGATTCTGCGCGGTGCCGTCGTGCAGCTCGCGCGCGATGCGCCGGCGCTCTTCGTCCTGCACCGA
>JBGAKX010000089.1:0-18745 GCA_044224215.1 Blastocatellia bacterium | reverse complement strand
GTTCGAGCCGCTCCTCGTGCACACGGGGCAGCACTACGATGAGGCGATGTCCGAGTCGTTCTTTCAGGACCTCGGAATTCCCCGGCCGGACATAAACCTCGAAGTCGGCTCGGCCAGCCACGCCGAACAGACGGCGCGAATCATGATGGCGTTCGAGCCCGTGATCCTGGAGCACCGCCCGGACTGGGTCCTGGTCGTCGGCGACGTCAACTCGACGATCGCGGCGACGCTCGTCGCCGCAAAGCTCGATACGCGCGTGGCGCACGTCGAGGCAGGTCTGCGCAGCCGGGACCGCCGCATGCCCGAGGAGATCAACCGTCTCGCGACGGACGCGCTCGCGGACCTGCTGCTGACGCCGTCGCGCGACGCCGACGCAAACCTGCTCGCCGAAGGCGTCCCGGCCGAGAAGATCGTCTTTGTCGGCAACGTGATGATCGACACGCTGCTCGCGCAACGCGAGCGGGCGCGCGCGTCCACGATCCTCGACGAGCTGAATCTCGCGCCGCAATCGTACGCGGTGCTCACGCTGCACAGGCCTTCGAACGTCGACGATCGCGCAACGCTCGAGGCGATCTTTGGCGCGCTCGACGAGATCGGCCGCCGCATCCCGATCGTGTTTCCGGTGCATCCCCGCACGCGCGCGCGAATCGCCGAATTCGGAATCGCGCCGTCGAGCGCGATACGGCTCGTCGACCCGCTCGGCTATCTCGATTTTCTGAGGCTCTATTCCGAGTCGACGCTGGTGCTGACCGATTCGGGCGGCATCCAGGAGGAGACGACCGCGCTCGGCATCCCGTGTCTGACACTGCGCGAGAATACCGAGCGTCCAATCACCGTGACCGAAGGCACCAACCGCGTCGTAGGCACCGACCCGGCGACGATCACCGGCGCCGCGGCGGACATCCTGGATGGTCGCATCGCGTTCGCCGGACGGACGCCCGAGTTCTGGGACGGCCATGCGGCCGTGCGGATCGCCGACGCGATCGCCGCGCATACCCGTTCGAGCGAAGGCTCGCCGTGTACTCGCTGATCAGGAGACTCGCCCGCCGGAAGCGCGACGACTGGCACAATGCGCGAGCCGACCTCTTCGTTCGCTTGATGCAGCCGGCGGAAGGGGCCAGGATCCTCGATCTTGGCGGCCAGGACGGCTCGTTCATGGTGCGGATCCGTGAGCGCGTTCGCGTCGACGTCACGGTTGCCGACATCGGCGATGCGCCGAACGAGGCAGCGCGGCGTCACGGATTTCGCGCGGTCATTCTCGAGGAGGGCAAACCGCTCCCGTTTGAGGATGAGGAGTTCGACATCGTGTTCTGCAACTCCGTGATCGAGCACGTGACGTTGCCAAAGCGCGACTGCATCGAGCGACGTTTCGCGAACCGCGAATGGATCGCGGAGTCGCTCGCAAGCCAGACGGCGTTTGCGACAGAGCTTGCGCGCGTTGGTCGCGGGTACTTTGTGCAGACGCCCCACCGCGCGTTCCCCATCGAAGCGCATACATGGCTGCCCGCCGTGGGGTGGCTGCCGCACAACGCGACGGTCTCGGTCGTTCGCATCTCGGACCGCGTGTGGGTCAAGCAGTGCGGGTACGTCGACTGGAACCTGCTCGACGAGCGGCAGATGCGGGACCTGTTCCCCGGCGCACGGATCCACGTCGAGCGCGTGACGGGGCTCCCCAAGTCGATCGTCGCGTACAAGCGTCAGGGCGACTGACGACTCGCGTTCAGGACGGTTGAAAGTCCTCGGGCGCGCCGACGCCGGGTCGCCCGGTCTCGTCGTCGTCGGTACTTTCGATCGCGTACGACTCGGACGACCACTGGCCGAGATCGATCAGCCGGCACCGCTCGCTGCAGAACGGGCGGTCGGGATTGTCGTCCCACGCGGCCGGCTCGCCGCATATTGGACACGGACGGATCATTCGGCCAATTGTTGCGGCGTCATCGTCAGCCGGTCAAGCTGACGGTCGTGCACGCGCGCGAGCGACAGCTGGGCGGCGAGCGAACCGATCAAGGCCAGAAACATGTCCCACTGCGTGTCCCAGGGATCGCCCTGCGTGCCGAGAAACGCCGTCGCGGCCTCGCCGGTGAGCGTGGCGGTCCACCACTCGACGAGCTCGTACGTCGCGCTGATCGCGAGGCACACCGAACACACCAGAAAGAACAGCATCCTGCCGCGCCTGAGCGGCGTCGTTCGCAGGAGCACTTCGCGGGCGATGATCGCCGGCACGAAGCCCTGTGCAAAGTGGCCGAGCCGGTCGTAGTGGTTCCGTGCGAGCCCGAACGTGTCGCGAACCCAGTTGCCGGCCGGGACCTCGGCGTACGTGTAGTGGCCGCCGACCATCAGGACGAGCGAGTGCAGAAAGATCAGCCGGTAGAGAAGCGGCGTCAGCGGAAAGCGTCGGTACGTCGCGACGAGCAGCGGAACGCCGATGAAGACGGGGACGTTCTCCATGAACCACGTGAACCGGTCCGCCGTCGGTGCGACGCCGAGCACGACCTCGAGCACGATCGTTGCGCCGAGCAGAACCCACAACTCGCGTGGAACGGAGACTGGAGCTGGCGTTTCCGGCATCAGGCCTTTCGTCGCTCGAAGACGGCGGCAAAGAATCCGTCCGATCCGTTGCGGTGAGGATACGTGCGCACGAAGCCCTCGGGCGTGCACAGGCCGGGAGGAAGCCCGGCGGTCACGTGGCCGAACTCCGGCGCTGCGGCGAGAAACGCGGCCGCGACGTGTTCGTTCTCCTCGGGCTCGAGCGAGCACGTCGAGTAGACGAGGCGGCCGCCGGGAAGAACGCGTTCGGCGGCGCGTGCGAGCAATCCGGTCTGAAGCGAGGCGAAACGCGGAAGGTCCTCAGCCGCAAGCCTCCACTTGATCTCGGGGTTTCGCCTGAGCGTCCCCGTCCCGCTGCACGGCGCGTCGACGAGGACCCGGTCGAAACGCACGTGTGGAGCAAGCGGGAGATCGCGCGTCGCATCCGCCGCGACCGGCCGGACGATGCGTACGGCCAGCCGTCTGCACGTCTCGTCGAGCGTCGCGAGGCGCGCGCGATACAGGTCGATCGCGACGATCCGTCCGGTGTTGCCCATCAGCGCGGCCATGAGCGTCGTCTTGCTGCCCGGCGCGGCGCAGACGTCGAGGACGTCGTCGCCGGGTTTCGGGCCGGTAATGTGCGCGACGAGCTGCGACGCTTCGTCCTGGACATAAATCCATCCGTCGCGAACCGGCCGCGAAGACTGCGGCAGATGGCCGGACGTCACGACAAGCGCGTCTGGCGCGATCGTCGAGTCCCGCACGTCGACGCCAAGTGTCGAGAGCTCCTCGAGCGCGCGCGCGCGCGACGGCGCTCTCAGGGGATTCACCCGCAACGCCGTCGGCGCGTGCCGGTTGTTCTCGAGCGCCAGCGCGGTCGCTTCGTCGATGCCGAACCGCTCGATCCACCGCTCGAGAAGCCATCGCGGATGCGACGCCGCGATCGACAGTCGATTGAGCGGGTCGCGCACGCGCGCATCGGGCGCGTCGGGCCGGTCTCGAAGCGCTGCGCGGAGGGCCGCATTCACCAGCGGCGCCGCGCGGCGATGCGAACCGTGCTTGAGCAGCTCAACGGATTCGTTGACGGCCGCATGCTCCGGTATCCGGTCAAGATGCCGGATCTGGTAGAGCCCGAGCCACAGCGCAATCCGCACCGGCAGGTTCAGCTTCTCGGCGGGGCGTCCGGTCGTGGCGTTGATCAGGTAGTCGAGCTCGCCGCGCCACCGCAGCACGCCGAGCGCAAGCTCGTACGCAAGGCCGCGATCTTCCGGCGAGAGATCCGCCAACCGGTCGGACGACAGCAGCGGCGCGGCAAACGCCTCGTCGCGCTCGACGCGCAGCAATGTCCGGAACGCCGCCATGCGCGCCGGCGACACGGCCCCCGTGTCCCGATGATCGGACCTAGGCGCCAAGGACCTCACCGGGTGTGAGTCGATGTCCGTTCAGGAACTCCTTCACGCCGAGCCGCTTCTTTCCTTCGAGCTGAAGCTCGAGGATACGCAGGCTATGCTGCCCGCACGCCACGACCAACCGGTCGCCAGAGGCCTCGGTGATGATGCCCTCGTCATCGTCTTCGTCGCCTTCGCAGGGTTCGCATCTCCAGATGTGCAGCCGTGCTCCGTTGAGCTCGGTCCACGCGCCCGGCCACGGCTGCAACCCTCTGCAATGGTTGTAGATCGAGCGAGCTGGGAGCCGCCAGTCGATCAGTCCGTCCTCGCGCTTCAGGATCGGCGCGAGCGATGCCGCGGCGTCGTCCTGCGGCGTCGGCGTGATCGTCGCAAGCGAATCGAGCGTCTCGACGATCAGTTGCGCACCGAGCACGCCGAGCCGTTCCGAGAGCTCGATCGCCGTTTCGCCTTCGGCGATCGAAATCGACCGCTGCATCAGGATGTCGCCGGTGTCGAGCCCTTCGTCCATCTGCATCGTCGTGACGCCGGTCACGGTCTCGCCGCGCGCGATCGCCCACTGAATCGGCGCCGCGCCGCGGTACTTTGGAAGCAGCGAGGCATGGATGTTGATGCATCCATGCGCGGGCACCTCGAGAAGCCCGGGCGGAAGAATGCGCCCGTACGCGAAGACGACCGCGACGTCTGGCGCGAACGAGGCAAACAGTTGTCGCGTCTCGTCGGTTCGAATCTTGTCGGGCTGGTGCACCGGAATCCCGAGCCGCTCCGCGGCCACCTTCACCGCCGATGCGACGACGACGTGTTTGCGGCCCGACGGTCGATCCGGCTGCGAGAAGACCGCGGCTACGTCGTGCCCCGCGGCGACCAGGCGTTCGAGCGCCGGCACCGCCACGGCGGGGGTTCCCATGAAGACCAGTCGCATGGGTCAGAACAATACCGCAACACAGGCGTGGACGCCCGGACGAACCACTCCTCGCACGTCGTCCGCCGGCTACTTCTTCTTGAAGAACTTGCCCAGCAATCCGCTGCCGCCGCCGCCGGGCTTGCCGCCCGGAACGTCGAGCCCCATTTCGACAAGCGCCTGCCGCGCCGCAGGGTTTCTCGGGTCGACACCGAGCACCTGCCGATACTGCGCTTCCGCTCGCTTGGTCAGGCCGCTGCCACGGTAGATCTGTCCGAGCAGCAGAAAGATCTGCGTGTTGAGCGGCTCGGAACGGCTCGCCTCGAGCAGGTGTTTCTCGGCTTCCTTGTACCAGCGCGCGTTCGTCGCGAGCGCGGACCCGAGTGCGAGGTGATACGCGCCCTTGTCGGGGTTGTGCCGGAGTGCCTCGCGAAAGAAGTGGACGGCGCCGATGACGTCGCGTTGCTGAAATCGCTTCTGCCCTTCCTCGAAGTTGGCCTCGGCAGACTGGTGCGGAGTGATCTTTGGCAGCGAACCCGACGACACCTCTGACGCCGTGTGCATCGTCGCGCTCGAGCTCTCGCCAGACAACGACGCAGAGTGCGATGGGGAATCCGAGTGGGAGCGCGGCGTCGCAGCAGCCGCCGATCGCTGTGTCGAGCTCGCCGAAGACGCCTGCTGGACCGGCCTCGCGGGCGGCGGCGGTGGGGGTGGCGGGGGCGCCGGTCGCGTGATCGGTTGAACGGGCGCCGACGAGCCCGCGCCGATACGCCGATCGTAGTCGGCACGCAGCCTTGAATCCTTGAGCGTGTCGTACGCGCGCGAGATCTGGAGAAAGATCGCTTCGAGCCTGGTTCGGATCTCGGGGTCCGACACGTGATGGTACCGATCCGGATGGAAGCGCTTTGCCAGCTGGTAGTACGCGTTCTTGATCTCGATCGGCTCGGCGCGCCGCGTGACCTCGAGGATGTCGTAGAGCTCGGCGTCGCGATACCGGGCGATCACGTGATCGAGATCGGCCCGGATTTCGTCGACGGACTGCGAGCTGAGGTCGTCGTCGGAATCGGATCCGGCGCCGCGCGCTCCCGGGCGTCCCGATTCGCCGTCGGCGGGCACGATCATGCGTGACGCGTACATCGCGTAGAGCACCGGCAGGCACTGGTCCTCGGGAAGGCCGCTTCCGTCCTGGATCTCACCGATCGACATCGGCTCCGAAATACGCGACAGGAGAAACCCGTCGAGCGGCGACAGCTCGAGCGAGCCGTTCTCGACGGGTCTTGCGACGTACCTCGCGTCGAGTCCTCCCAGCTGGGCAAGCGCCACTTCAGGCGACACGCTGCGCGCCGTGTCCAGCAGCCACTGGTCGACCGGCGCGTCGATCGTGATGTCGTGCGGCGCCCTGGCCGACGTGTCGAGCAGGAATTCGCCCTCCGTCCATCGCATCACCGACTGGATGACTCGCTCGACCTGGTCGATGCGCGCGGCGAGGACTCCCTCGTCGTCGAGAAGGCCGGCCGCCACGATTGCCCCTGGAAGCTCCTGCTCCTTCTGGATCCTGGACTTGATGGCCTTTGCCTGGTCGGGCGTGATCTTCCGCTGACGGACGAGCAGCACGTCGAGCTGGTCCTCGGGGACGTTGCTCAGTGCGAACACCGGCCGTCCTTCCTCGAAGACCACGACCTTGATCTGCTTGCCCAGCGAGACGCGGAGAATGCCTCCGCGACCGGTGTCGACCATCTCGCGGAAGATCTCGGCTCCGGGTTTCTCGGCGAGGCTACCTTTTTCGGGCATACGATAGGATCCGAATCAGTTGGTACGTTAGCGGCCGAGTCGGTGGATGTCAATTCACGGCAATTCGTGCCGATTCGGCCCAATCGTGCTACGCTCAAACGAGTTTCCTGCACGTCTGAGGTCTCGGTGCCGTGCGCACGAACGTCCTGCACTCACGAATACTGTATTCGCTGCTTGCCGTCATGATGGCGACGGCGCTGGTCCCGCTCATCAGCGTGAGCTGGGGCCTGATCGTCGAGATCCGCGACGGCATGACGGCGAACGCGCGTTCTGAGCAGCTGCAACGGACGCGAGCCGACGCGCGCAACGTGAGCGATTTCGTCGTCGGCGCGATGGACCAGACATCGGCGCTCGCGCGGGCGCTCGAACTGAGTCCGGCGATGCCGGACCGAGCCGATTCCGGCGGTCTGACGGAGGTCCTTCGCCGCAATCCGGACCTTCTTGCTGTTGCCATCGTGCCCGTGGCGACTGGCGCGAGAGTGACGCAAGCGGTGCGCGACGAGTCGGCCGACGTCCACGAGGCAATCGATGCGGCGGTGAGCGGCGCCGGCGAACGGGGACGGTTTCTCGACCGCGTTCGCACGGTCGGTCCGCATCGGACGCCTGCCGTTGCGACGGCCGACGCGGTGACGATCGACGGATCAAGGGTCGCGTATGTTGTTGCAGTCGTTGATCTTACAGGTGCGTTGCAGCAGATTGGCGCCGACGCCTTGGCGCGTCCGCTGGGCGAGATGCTGGCGACGGCCGATACTGCGACGTTCCTGGTGGATCAGGGGGGCTCGGTCGTCGAGCCGTCGTCGCCCGCGACGACCGATGCACCGCACATGCGGCTTGACGATCCCGCCGTCGTGGAATGGGTTTCGTCCGGCGGTCACGAACAGGACGCCACAAAGGTCTTTGAACGCACGATCGCGGGTGCGAGGACGCCGATCCTCGCAACGCTTGCGGCGGTGCATCTGCCCGATGACCGGCGTCTCGCCGTCGTCACGATCTCGAATCAGGCGGTCGCGCTCGCGCCGGCCAACCGGCTGGCCACCAAGGCGCTGTGGGCGGGTGTCTTTGCCGCGTTCGTGACGATGCTCGCGGCGTACCTGTTCGCCGGCCAGATCGCGACGCCGATCCGAGACCTCGCGCGGGGCGCGCGAGAGATCGCCAGCGGCAACTTTTCGCACCGGATTCGCGTGCGCTCGCACAACGAGACGGGCGTCCTCGCGGAAGACTTCAACCTGATGGCCGACCGGCTCGAGGACCACGTCGAGAAGCTGCGCGTGGCGGCCGAGACGAATCGCGCGCTGTTCATCGGCACAGTGCGCGCGCTGGCGGCAGCGATCGACGGCAAGGACCCGTATACGCGCGGCCACTCGGAGCGCGTCGCGGACTACTCGGCGGCGATGGCGATCGAGCTCGGGCTGCCCGACGAAGAGGTCGAAAAGATCCGCATCGGCGGGTTGATGCACGACCTCGGCAAGCTGGCGATCGAGGACAAGATCCTGCGGAAACCCGCGCAGCTGACGGACGAAGAGTTCGAAATCATGCGCGAGCATCCCGAGCGCGGGACAAAGATCATGTCGCAGATCCCGCAGATGCGCGAATTCATCCCCGGTATGCGGTTCCATCACGAGATGATGAACGGCAAGGGATATCCGCTCGGTCTGCACGGAGACCAGATCCCGATGATGGCGCGCATTGTCGGCGTGGCCGACACGTTCGACGCGATGACGACGAACCGGCCGTACCAGAAGCAGATGCCGATCGATGTCGTGTTCGAGCGGATCCGGTCGTTTTCGGGCGTTCGCTATGACCCCGCCGTCGTGGACGCGCTGGTCGCGGCATACGAGCACGGGCGGATCAAGCTGAAGAACCAGCGGAATCCGACGGGCAGGCCGGCAGCCGAGGAGCCGGCGGGCGAGCCCGTCGCGCGGTAGGGAATTCGTCGGATTGGCTTGAGGCGCGAGAGCCGCCTGCTCGCGCAGGCTCGGTCGAGCACTGTGACGGCGACCCACGGTTCCGGTCGCTACGCTCCCTGCACCGTGGGCTGTTGGCAGAGCCGCCCGCTTCGCGGGCTGGAGCGCAAGCCAACGTGTGGTCCGTTCGGCCGCGGCTCGTGCCACCAGCCTGATTTCACTTGACTGCGATCCTGAGCTGCTTCAACGGGCGGGGTTGAGCGAGCCGGCGAAGCCGGCGACTCTGCCAACAGCCCCGGGTGAAGCGAGCGCGCACGCGCGAGCGAACCCGGGGACTCGCGGATACAATGAACGAGCCCGCCAGAGGCGGGCGGCTCTCCTTGCGACGGCCGCCCGCACGGCACGCCGGACCAACCGATCCAACCGCAAGGCCGGCGTTGACCGCGGGCGTCCGCCAATGCACAATCGGAACACGTCGCACGCCTGATTCGAACAAGGAGCAGTTCATGCCCGAGCCTTTCTCGCAGCTTCTTTCGGACCTTGTCGGCCGAGTGGACGGTGCAATCGCAGCGGCATTCATCGACAGCTACGGCGAAGCCGTCCAGACATTTCCGGACGGCGACGACGAGGACTACATCAAGCTGATGGGCGCCTACCAGGGCATCGCGTTCCAGACGTCGCGCGGAGTCGTGTCGCAGCTCGACGCAGGCGGCGTGGACTATGTCATCACGTCGTACGACAAGGTGTCGTGTCTGTTGAAGGCGCTCAACCACGACTACTTCCTGATGCTGCTGCTCAGTCCTGACGCCAACGTCGGCAAGGGGATCTACGACATCCGCCGCTCGGCCGACGCGTTCAACCAGGAGATCTGACGTGCGGGCGGCGATCTGTCGCCGCGCAGTTGCCGCCTTGGCGCTCGCGACGGTCGTCTGGATGCCGCTGCCGGTCGGTCGAGCCCAGCAGACGTCGGACGACGATGTGACCCTCGAGGGCGATCTCGTGCTCGTTCCAGTGGCGGTGCGGAAGGAGAAGGGAGGCGTCGTCGCGGATCTCCGAAAGGAGGAGTTGCGACTCGCTGACCAAGGCGTCGACGAGCCGATCGAGTTCTTCAGCCGCGACACGGCCCCCGTCGACGTCGTGCTCCTTGTCGACTCCAGCGGAAGCGTCGAAGGGTTGCTCGACGTAATCCAGACGGCGGCGTACGCGTTTGTAAAGGCGCTCAGACCCGAAGACAGCTTCTCGATCGTCACGTTTGCCGAGCGGCCGGTCATCAGGCTTGGGTGGTCGAACGACGTGAAGGCGGCCGCCGCCGCGCTCCGGACGATCGAGCCGGAGGGAAGCACGACGCTCTACGGATCGGTGGTCGCCGTGTCGTACGAGTTGTTCCAGCAGCGTCCGACGGATCATCGCAGGGCGGTCATCGTGCTCTCGGACGGTGACGACACGCTGTCGAGCGTGACGTCGCGCACCGCGGCGCGCGCCGCGCTGATGCACGACGTCAGCGTCTACGTGGTATCGATCGGGCGGATCATGATCCCGATCTTCGATGGCTATGCGAACAACCGGACGGTTCCGCTCGACAAGCGCATGGCGTTTCGCGAGTCGGCGTCGCGTCTGCGAAGGGCGGAAGAACGCCTCGACTACATGACCGATCAGACAGGCGGCCGCGCGTTGTATCCACAGGCGCTTCAGGACCTTTCAAAGGCGTATGCCGAGATCGCCGACGAGATCCGGTCGCGGTATCTCGTCGGCTACTACCCGCCAGACGAGGCACACGGGTTTCGAACGATCACGGTCACCACGAGCCGGAAGGGGGTCCGGATTCACGCCCGTCAGGGCTACTTCCGGTAGGCGGGACGACACGTCTGCCGGCCGCCGGTCTTTTTCAGACTTTCGGGGACGCCAACCCCTCTTTACATCGCGTGATACAGCCGGAAGCCGACAACCTTCTGATTCAACGCGTTCTCGGCGGCGAGACGGATGCGTTCGGCACGCTCGTCCACCGCTGGGAGAGACACATCTTCGGATTGACGTTGCGCATGCTCGGACACGCAGAGGATGCGCGCGACGCGACGCAGGAGACGTTCATCTCGGCCTACACAAACCTGAAGCACTTCAGGGGTGACGCAAAGTTTTCGTCCTGGCTGTATCGAATCGCATTGAATGTCTGCCATTCGCGGTTGCGCCGCAGGTCGCGCCGGGGCGATCTCTCGCTCGACGAGCAGTTCGAGGACGTCGGTTTCGAACCCGCGTCGCCCGAAGCGAGCATTGAAGAGCAGCTGCTCGGCGACCAGGTCTGCGTGCACGTCAGAAAGGCGCTGGGTGCGATCCCGGCCGAAATGCGGCAGGTGATCATCATGAAGGAGTACCAGGATCTGAAGTTTCACGAGATCGCCGAGATCCTGGAGATTCCGCTGAGTACCGTAAAGACACGCATGTATACAGGTTTGAAGGAGTTGCGGAAGCGGCTCGAGTTTCTGCGGCCTGGCGTCTGAGCCGGGTGCGGGAAGAATGCTTCCCAGGTGAATGACGATGAAGACAACCTCAAACGACCAGGGCGGGTGCGGGCAGCACGAACTGCTCGTCACCGTGCTCTATGGTGAAGCGACCGAATCCGAGCGGACCGCGTTCGAGACGCATCGCGCCGCGTGCGCTGCGTGCGACGAGGAGTTCGCGGCGTTCTCGCAGCTGCGGGGAACGATCGGCAGCTGGGAGGTCGGCGCGCTGCCGGCGATACGCGTCGAAGTGCGCCCGCCGCTTCTCGCGAGGTTGAAGCAGTCGTTCGCGATCCTTCCGATGGCGATGCGGGTTGCCACTGCAACGGCGTGCGCGTTGCTGGTGCTCGCGCTCTTCAACACTGAACTTACCGTTGGCCAGGCCGGGGTCTCGTTGCACATGTCGCTCGTCCCGGGATCCGTCGCACAGACAACGGGTGTCGAGTCTGCTGCCGCACCTGCGATCACTCAGGAACAGGTCGACCGGATGATTGCCGACCGATGCGACAAGGTCGTCGAGATGCGTCTCGCAACCTATCGTGCCGAGGTGGACGCGCAGCTTTCCGAGCTGCAGGTGAGGCTCGCAAGCGCGACGTCGTCAGACGACGTCAAGCGGCTGACGGTGCAGGTGGCGGCCCAGCGCAAGCGCATCGAGTCCCTGCAGAAGGACCTGGACCGGACTGCCGGATACGGCGGGACGGATCTGTTCAGCGCGGTGCTCGCCGACCAGCAGCCGGGAAGCTGACTCGGTTCCGATCGATCCCGCGTTGCGTCAGGCGGTCGTTCGCCGATGCGGGGCGGTTCGCCAGATCACGAGCGGGTTGGTCACGTCGTCCAGATACTCGACACCGATCGTGGAGTATCCGGTGGCGCGGTCCGTGTCGACCGAGCGGACGATCGCTCGCGTCTTGAAGGCGTAGTCACGCGCGCTGAACGTGACCTCGGTGCCTCGGGGGATTGCGGCTTCCAGGTAGACCGACGCACCGTGTGGGCTGACGTCGACCGTGTGGGTTTCGAGCGCAAAGAACTCGCCGTTTGCGTCGTACCCTGACACTTCCACGCGCGTGTTCAGTTTGACGCGTGGTTCATGCCGCTTGATCCTGTAAATGTCGAACATTGCCTGTGGCTCACTTCACCAAGTCGCCGGTTGGGCGTTCTGGCTACCCCCGCAAGCCGGCGCGTGTCGCCGGTCTCCAGCCCTACCTCATGCGCCTTATCGGCAGGGTCGACCGGCAACATTAGACCCGGAAAATACACCGCAAAAGGTGGGTACAAACGGGCGCTTTGTCACCGACGGCGGCTCCGATACCATGCGGCCATGCTACGCAACCACGTGCCCGGCCGGATTGCGGACGGCGTCGTTCCAGCCGCACGAACGGCCGAGCGCATCGTCTGCCTCACCGAAGAAACAACCGAGGCGCTCTACCTGATGGGCGAGGGCGACCGCGTCGTCGGCGTGTCGGGGTACACCGTTCGGCCGCGTGAAGCCCGGTCCAAACCAAAGGTCTCCGCATTCATCACGGCGAAGTTCGACAAGATTGAGTCATTACGCCCCGATCTTGTACTCGCGTTCTCGGACCTGCAGGCGGACATCGTCGCGGAGCTCGTCCGCCGCGGCATGAATGTCGTGTGCTTCAATCAGCGCTCTGTCGCGGAGATCCTGTGGATGGTCGAGACACTCGGCGCTCTCGTCGGCGTTCCGGAGAAGGGCCGCGAGCTCTCGGAGTCCCTGCGCGACGGTCTCGCCGACATTGCGCGCGAAGCCGCGACGTTCGGGCGCCGCCCGGCAGTCTTCTTTGAGGAGTGGTACGACCCGTTGATCTCGGGAATCCGGTGGGTGAGCGAGCTGATCGACATCGCCGGCGGCAGGGATGTGTACGAGGAATTGCGCGACTGTCACGACGCCAAACGCCGGATCGTGCAGGCCGAAGACGTGGTGCCGCGCGCACCTGACCTGATCATCGGTTCGTGGTGCGGCCGCAAGTTCCGCCCCGAGCTCGTGCGGTCGCGGCCCGGATGGAGCGAGATCCCGGCCGTGCGCAACGGGAGGCTTGTCGAGATCAAGTCAACGATCATCCTGCAGCCCGGGCCGGCGGCGCTCACCGACGGTGTCCGCGCGCTGCACGACGCGATTCGGTCGGCGGTGACGTGACGCGCACCGCGGCGTGGCGCGCGGGTGTTTCGGGGCGTCCGTCTGTGGCATGCTCTCCGTTCTATGCTGCTCACGAGCGTTGAAGCGATCGGCTTCCGAAACCTCGCAGGGCGCATGGATTTTGGGCCCGGGATGAACATCCTGTGGGGTCCGAACGCCCAGGGGAAGACGAGCGTACTCGAGGCGATCTACACCCTGGCAAACACGAAGTCCTTCCGCACCAATAGTTTGCGCGAAGCCATCACGTTCGGCGCCGACGAGGCGATCGTTCGCGGAACCGTCGTTCGCGGCGCGCTGACGCGCGAGACGCAGGTGCGGATCGCAGGCGCGCGCAAGGAGTTCTACGTCAACGGCAAGCGCACGCCGACCGTCGAGTACATCTCCAATCTCGACGCGATCGTCTTTTCGTTCGAAGAGATGGACGTGGTGCGCGGCGAACCGTCGGAGCGGCGACGGTTTCTCGATCGTGGCATTGTCGGTCTGCGGCCGGCGTATTTGCGGACGCTCGCCGGGTACAACCGGATTCTCAAGCAGAAAAACAGGCTGCTGCGCGACGCGCGCGATGCGTCTGAGCGCGCCACGGCGAGCGCGGGCGGGCTGCGCGAAACGATCGAATCGTGGAACGACCAGCTGGTCGAGGCGGGCACCAGAATTCATCGGTCGCGTATGCGGTACGTCGAGTTGATCTGCGGCGCGCTCGAGGGGAATCTGTTCGGCGAGAATATCGAGGTGCGGTACCGTTCATCGCTCGAAGGTCGGGGCGACATGTCCAATTATGCCGCACTTCTTTCGGACCGGCTGAAGCTCAGATTTGATGCCGAACTCGCGATCGGACACTCGCTCGTCGGGCCGCATCGGGACGACCTCGAGGTGCGGATCGGGGGCCGCGAAGTGGGGCGTTTCGGGAGCGCCGGACAGCAGCGCAGCGCCCTGTTAATCCTTGATTTAGCTCAGGTTTCCGTGTATTATGATGCGTTTGAAGAATACCCGATATTGCTGATTGACGACATCGACGCGGAATTGGATCGGGATCGGATCGAACGGCTGCTTGGTTATCTTGACGGACGTGCTCAAACGTTCGTTTCGACGTCAAAGCGAGACATCGCCGAACGCTACCGGTCGCGCGCCGAGATCTTCTCGGTTCGCGCAGGGCGCGTCGCGCCGGCGGTCGTAACGGACGCGGATATCGACGACAGGAAATCCGGGGATTCGGTTGGTGAGTAGAGGAGACAGGACTGGTACATGAGCAAGAAAGACTCTGACGAAGTCGCCAAGAGCAAGGGCGCATACGGCGCAGCATCCATTCAGGTCCTCGAGGGGCGCGAGGCCGTTCGAAAACGGCCGGCAATGTACATCGGATCCACGGGTGAACTTGGGCTCCATCACCTCGTCTACGAGATCGTCGACAACTCCATCGACGAGGCGCTCGCGGGATACTGCGACCAGGTCGACGTCACGATTCACATCGACAACTCGGTGACGATCGTCGACAACGGCCGCGGCATTCCGACCGACATGCATCCCAAGGAGAAGCGGTCGGCTGCAGAGGTCGCGCTGACGGTTCTTCACGCCGGTGGAAAATTCGACGACAACGCCTACAAGGTGTCGGGTGGTCTTCACGGCGTCGGCGTGTCGGTGGTCAATTTCCTCTCGGAATTTCTGCGGCTCGAGATCTGGCGCGAAGGCCAGGTCTTTGAACAGGAATACAGGCGCGGTGTGCCGGTCGCTCCGCTCACACAGACCGGAAAGACCAGGAAGCAGGGAACAAAGATCACGTTCCGGCCGGACGACCAGATTTTCGACGTCAGCGAATTCAATTTCGAAACGTTGACAAGCCGGCTGCGCGAGCAGTCGTTTCTGAACAAGGGCGTCAAGATCACCATCGTCGACGAACGCACCGACAAGTCGCACGAGTTCTTCTACAAAGGCGGGATTGCGGAATTCGTCAAGCACCTGAACAAGAACAAGACGCCGGTGCACGCACAGCCAATCTATTTCGAGCGCGAGGCGGACAAGATCACCGTCGAGGTCGCGATCCAGTACAACGACTCGTACAACGAGACCGTGTACAGCTTTGCCAACAACATCAACACGATCGACGGCGGCACGCACCTGTCGGGCTTCCGCTCGGCGTTGACGCGCACGATCAACAACTATGGACAGGCGTCGGGCCTGTTCAAGGCCGCAAAGTTGAGTGCGGGTTTGTCGGGCGACGACGTCCGCGAAGGTCTCGTCGCGGTCATCTCGGTCAAGATCCCGCAGCCGCAGTTCGAGGGCCAGACAAAGACAAAGCTCAATTCGGACGTGAAGGGCGTGGTCGAGAACTTCACGAACGACGCGATCGGCGAGTTCTTTGAGCAGAATCCCGCCGTCGCCCGAAAGATCATCTCCAAGGCCATCGACGCGGCGCGCGCCCGTGAGGCTGCGCGCAAGGCCCGTGACTTGACGCGTCGAAAGGGAGCGCTCGACAGCGGAAACCTGCCCGGCAAGCTTGCCGACTGCGCGGAATCCGATCCGGCGACGTCCGAGCTCTACCTCGTCGAGGGTGATTCGGCCGGTGGCAGCGCAAAGCAGGGCCGCGATCGCAGGTTCCAGGCGATCCTGCCGCTCAAGGGCAAGATCCTGAACGTCGAGAAGTCGCGCGCAGACAAGATGCTGTCGCATTCGGAGATCCGTGCGCTCATCACGGCGCTCGGCACCGGGATCGGCAAGGAAGACTTCGACATCTCGAAGCTCAGGTACCACAAGCTCGTCATCATGACGGACGCGGACGTCGACGGGAGCCACATCCGCACGCTGCTGCTGACGTTCTTCTACCGGCAGTTTCCGGACCTGCTCGAGCGCGGCCACATCTATCTCGCGCAACCGCCGCTCTACAAGATCAAGAAGGGCAAGTCCGAGCGCTACATCAAGGACGAGCGCGAGATGACGAAGTACCTGATGAAGAAGGCCACCGACGAGGTCGTGGTCACGGTCGAGAAGACGGGCAAGCGGATCGAGGGACGCGAGCTGACGAGGATTCTCGAGAAGCTCACCGAGTTCGCGAACTATCGTGGGAAGCTGCTGCGACGGCTCCACGACGAGCGGCTCGCGGACGCTCTCATCGAGGCGATCGGCGGCCCCGGCGGATTCCACGACAAGTCCATCAAGCTCCACAAGCTGTTCGAGAGCGAGGAGATGCTTGGCCGCGTCAGCGAGAAGCTGGCGGCGGCAGGCTTTGAAGCAGTGCTCGAGCGCGACGAGGAGCACGCGATCTGGGAGATCGTCGTGCAGCGGATCACGGGCAACGGCCGCGTCATGATCGACTATGAGCTTGCCACGCACGTCGAGTTCCAGCGCTCGGCAGAGCTGTTCCACGAGCTGCCAGACCTGCAGACCCCGCCGTTCATCGTCGGCGAGGGGCCTGCGGCCATCACGTTGACGTCGCGAACGGCGCTGCTCGACCACATACTCGCCGCCGCCAAGAAGGACATCCACATTCAGCGTTACAAGGGCCTTGGCGAGATGAATCCGGACCAGCTGTGGGAGACAACGATGGATCCCGACAAGCGCGTGCTGCTGCAGGTGCGAATCGACGACGCCGTCGAGACCGACGAGATCTTCACCGTGCTGATGGGCGACAAGGTCGAGCCGCGACGCAAGTTCATCGAGGACAACGCGCTCGAGGTTCGCAACCTCGACGTGTAGCGACCGGCGGCACTGCGGTTACACTACGCCGGTGGACAGCGGTTCGTCGTTCATCGGTCCGTACCGGCTCCTGGGAACCCTCGGAGAGGGTGGCATGGGAGTCGTCTACCGCGCCGAGCACGTCGGGACCGGCGACCTCGTCGCGCTCAAGACGGTTCGTGTGGCGGACGTGGCGATGCTGTCGTCGATGCGTCGCGAGATACACCAGCTCGGTCGGCTCCGCCACGACGGCGTCGTTCGCGTGTCCGATGACGGGGTCTTTGACGGCCTCCCGTGGTACGCGATGGAGTACATCGACGGCGTGACGCTGCGCGTGTACGGCGCGGGCCATGGTTTGCACGAGACGCGTCAGTATCTGCCGCCGCCGTCGTCGGACGACACGCACGTCGTGTCGACGCGCGAGTCCCCCCAAAACGGGCCGCTTGCACGGCGGCGACAGGCCGCGCGCCGCATCGCGCATCGCGCGCGCCCGCTCGTCGACGTCCTATCCGTGGTCCGGCGGCTCTGCTCCGCGCTGTCGTACATGCACGGCGAGGGCCTGGTTCATCGCGACCTGAAGCCCGAGAACATTCTCGTGCTTCCAAACGAGCAGCCGGTACTCGTCGACTTTGGCATCGCCACGCGCTTCGGTGGCGGGTTCGGGCGCGACGTGCTCGAGGTCGAAGGCGCCGCCGCCGGTACGCTCGCCTACATGTCGCCCGAACAGATCCGCGGCGACACCGTGGACGCGCGAGCGGATCTGTACGCGCTCGGGTGCATTCTGTTCGAGCTGATCACGGGCCATCCGCCATTCCAGGGCCCGACGGCGGTGATCATCGCTCGCGCACATCAGCATCTCGATCCGGCGCGGCCGTCGACGATCGTCGAAGACGTTCCTGCCGAGCTCGACGAACTCGTTCTGCGGCTTCTGGAAAAGGACCCCGGCAAGCGACTGGGGTACGCCGACGACGTGGCGGCGCGGCTTGCGCGGATCGGAGCTAGGAACGGCTCGCATGCGCCGCGGCCGAGGCCGTACCTCTACCGGCCGGGGTTTGCCGGCCGCCGCGAAGGGCTCGCGCAGCTCACGGACCGATTCGTGCCGGGGTTCGATCGACCGGCGAGCATCGTGTTCGTCGGCGGCGAGAGCGGCATCGGCAAGACACGGCTGATGCGCGAAGTGGCAAAGGCGGCCGAGCGCCCGGGTGTTCGCGTGATCGCCGGCGAATGCTCGCCGAGGCTCACCACGGATGCAGGCCGCGCGGCCGGCTCGCACCTGCTCGAGCCGCTTCGTGCGGCGCTCTTCGAGATCATCGACCGGTGCACACAGCGCGGCCGCGTCGAGACGGAGCGGCTGCTCGGCGCGCGCGGGCCGATTCTCGCGGAGTTCGAGCCGAGGATCTACGAACTCCTCGGCGACCGTGCCGCCACGATCGTGCCCGAGCTCGATGCGAATGCAGCGCGGCGCAGGCTGTTCGTCGCGCTCGCCGACACGTTCGAAGCGCTCGCCAGCGACTGTCCGCTCCTGCTGATCCTCGACGACCTGCAATGGATGGACGAGCTGACGCTCGGGTTCCTCGAATTCGTCGTCGACGAGGCGAACCGCCGCGTGCCGCCGTTCGGGATCTTTGGCACGTACCGAAGCGACGAAGTCGGCGAGGGGCTCGGGAGGCTGGTCGAGCGCTCCGGTGTCGTCACGCGCACGATCGGACGGCTCGCGGACGACGACGTGGCGGCCATCATCCGCGACATGCTTGCTCTCGACCCTGCGCCGCCGGCGTTGTGCGCCACGCTCTGCCGTCTCTCGGAGGGAAACCCGTTCTTTGTCGCCGAGTACCTGCGCGCGGCGGTCGAGGGCGGCATGCTGACCCGGGACGACGGGGGACGGTGGCAGGTGTCAAATCTGG
>JBGAKX010000088.1:0-19773 GCA_044224215.1 Blastocatellia bacterium | reverse complement strand
CATAGCCAGCACCGGATCCCGAACCGGTGCCGCTGCCGCCTCCCGATCCTGAACGAAGCCGCGCGAGTCTGTATGGGTTTCGCGCGATCGCCGGCAGGTTACGAACCTGACGCTGACTGACGGTCGTGGAGAGCGTCTGATTCGACGTATTCACCTGAACGCCGGCATCACCAGCGATGACCTCGACGGCTTCGGAGCTGCTCCCAACTTCGAGCGTGGCATTGAGCGTCGCTCCACTGTCTCTCACGTGCACGTTGTCTCGTGCGAAGACCTGAAAGCCCGTCGCAGACACGAGAATCGAATAGCGCCCTGCCGGAACGCCAGCGAGCTGATAGTGCCCTTCGTTGTTCGTCACGACCGATCGCGTCGCACCGTTCTTGTCTGAAATACTCACAGTGGCGCCGGGGATCACCGCGCCCTGTGAATCGTCGACCGTCCCGGACAACGATGCCTGGCCGGCTCCAAGAGCCTGCGGCGCGGCAGGCTCGACCGGAACCGGCTCGGCGGGCTGCGACGGCGCCACGACTTCGGCCGGCGTTCCAGATGCCACGGGCGCTCCGATCGCCTCGGAAGCGCCAGCAGATTCAACCGCCTCGCGGATCATTCCTTCGGGGAGTTCGACCGGGACGTCGATGCGCTTCGCGGCATCCTTGCCTCGACTCGTCGAATCATCGACGGCGACGAACGACGTGAACTGCGTCATCAGACCATAGCGGACACCGAGCCTCGTGATCTCGGCTTCGACGTCCTGTCTGGGCGTCCCGGATTGAAGCCCCTCCCAGTCCTCGGCCATCGTCGCATCGATCCGCATGCGCGCCCACAGCGACGCCAGCGAATCGTTCGCCGTCTCGGACTCGGGAAACGCGACCTGGATGGTGCGCGACACCTCGCGTCCTGCGGACTTTCCGATCAGGCGAATCGTTCCGGTTCCCGCGCGGTCGTATCGCCCGCACACGATCACGGGCTGCGCGCCAAAGAGATCCGGGAGCCGCTGCGGGTAGACGTCCGCAACGGCGAGGCCGCCCCAGTCGATGCGCACGTCGGTCAACAGCGGGTTGCGAACGCGCTGGTGAAAGCGGCGCGCCGCGGCGGATCCGTCGTCGGCGAGCGACACGAATTGCGCTTCGCCGCGGCCTTCGGTCGCGATCTTCTCCAGCAGAAACCGGTTCACCGAGTCGCCGATGCCGAACGAGAACACGCGTGCGTTCGGGTGCTTGCGCACCTCGCCGATGATCTCCATATCGTTTCCGACCTCGCCGTCGGTCATGAAGCAGACCACGCGCACGTGGTCCTGATGGTCCGTCGGCTCGAGCGCCGCCCGGATCGCCGTCATCATCTCGGTGCCACCGCCGCCCTGCTGTCCGTCGAGGACGGCGTTCGCTCGAGCGAGGTTCTCCTTTGTCGCGGGAACGGGGGCTGGAAAGAGGATCGACGTCTCGCCCGCGAAGGTGATCAGGTTGAATGTGTCATCCGGATACAGACCGTCGAGCGCCATGCGGATGCACTCCTTGGCCTTCTCGATCGGGAAACCGCCCATCGAGCCGGACGTGTCGAGCACGAACACGAGCTCCTTTGGCGTGACATCATTGGCCGGCACGCTGTCCGGGGGCTGCAGGATCAACGAGAAGAACCCGCCGCGAGGATCCGCGTGCGCAAGCACGGCGTCGGAAATCGTCCGTCCCGCAACGTCGAATGTCATCACGAAATCCCGGTTCGGAATGACGGCCTCGTCGGCGAGCTGGACCGTCGCGGAACTCGCGCCGGTTCGACTGACCGACACGTCGTGGAGAACGGATTTGACGTCGACAAGCGGCACTCCCGAGTCGAGCTCGACCTGGATCGAGATGTCGTGGCCCGAACGAACGCCCCTCGGCACGAGGCTCGGCGTGATGCGCCCGGCGTCAGGCACCGGGGGACCCGTCTTTTCGGCGCGCTTCGCGTTCGGTCGTTCGGTCTCGGGCTTTGCCGCGACGGGCGAGGGCTTCCGTTCCGTCGGTATGTATCGCGGCGCGACAACCATCGGAAAGACCCATGTATACGTGCCGTCGTCGTACGCGAGCATCTCGATGTAGCTGATCGTGATGTCGATTCGCTCACCCGGCAGAATGTTGGCGACCGACTGCGTGAAGATGTTCGGGCGCTCCTGCTCGAGCAGGCTCGCCGCGTAACCCTCGTCGCGCGCAGCTTCGTATTCGGCCCGAGCCTCGGCGCGTGGCGCGACCTTTCCCGTGATTGTGCGGTCGCCGACCTTCATCGTCATTCGATCGACCGCTGCACTCTGCGGGAGTGGAAACACATACACAGCCTCGATCTTGTCGGTGTACGGATTCTCGAACTGCTGGGTCACGGTGACGCGAGAGAGAAATCCGCTGATCGACGCATGCACGTCGGTGTGTCTGAGTGGAAAGACGCCCTTGACGGTCTGGTCCGGCGCCGTCGCGAGCAGCTGGCCTTCCGTCGGGACTTCGTCGACGGTCGCTTCGACGTCGTCGTTGTCGTCGTCGGCGAACGCCGGTCGGGCGAACACACATGCGCCGATCGTCATCAACATCATCAGCGCGAACGCAAGCACTGTGGTGAGTCTTCTCATGATCGTCGGTCTCCCTCGTGTTGGCTGGCGGCCGGACACACGTCTCCCGGCCACTCCTGGGAATGCAGAGGTGCCTTGCTTGACGGAGCGCGAGGGAACACCGTAGATTTCCGGGTTCCCAATTATTCGCTTAGGCAATCGAGGTAACGGATGGTTTACAGGAAAATTGCATCAGCCGCGTTAGTTGTTACATTTGCGGCGGCGCTCGTGCCCATCGCGCGGGCGGATGAGGGCATGTGGACGTTCAACAACGTCCCTCGCACGGAGATCAAAAAGCGTTATGGCTTTCAGGTAACGGATGCGTGGCTGAATCACGTTCAGCTGGCGTCTGTCCGATTCAACAGTGGCGGCTCGGGCTCGTTTGTTTCCGCCGACGGTCTCGTGATGACGAACCATCACGTTGCATCGGATACGCTCGCAAAGATCAGCACGCCCGAGCGCGACTATTTCAAGACGGGATTTCTTGCGCGCACGCACGAGGAGGAAGTGAAGTCGCCCGATCTCGAGTTGAACGTGCTTGCGAGCGTCGAGGACGTGACGGCGCGCGTGAACTCTGCCGTGAAGCCCGAGATGGACGCCGCCGCGGCAAACGGGGCGCGACGAGCGGCGATCGCGGAGATCGAGAAGGAATCGCTTGCAGCGACCGGTCTGCGCAGCGACGTCATCACGCTCTACCAGGGCGGACAGTACAACCTGTATCGCTACAAGAAGTACACCGACGTCCGGCTCGTGTTTGCGCCGGAATTCGATGTCGCGTTCTTTGGCGGCGATCCCGACAACTTCACGTATCCGCGCTTTGACCTCGATCTTGCGCTGTTCCGTGTCTACGAGAATGACAAGCCGGTAAAGGTCGAGCACTACTTCAAGTGGTCCAAGGACGGGTCGCGCGACGGCGAGCTCGCTTTCGTTCCCGGAAACCCCGGATCGACGCAGCGGCTCAACACGATGGCGCACCTCGAGTTCATCCGCGACGAGGAGTATCCGTTCACGCTCGAGTACCTCAGCCGCCGCGTGAACATGTTGCTCAAGTACTCGGCACTCGGCGAGGAGCAGGACCGCCAGGCGCACGACGACCTGTTCGGCTATCAGAATTCATACAAGGCCATCAAGGGCCGGTCCGACGGGCTGAAGGACGAGTCGATCATGACCCGCAAGCGCTCGGCCGAAGAGGCGCTGCGAAAGTCCGTCAATGCGGACGCGCGCATGCGCGAGGCATACGGAGATGCGTGGGACGCGATCGCGAAAGCGCGCGCCTCGCTCAAGTCGTACAATCTGCGCCGGCGCATGCTGGAGGGCGCCGCCGCGTTCAACAGCGAGTTGTTCGCGTATGCGCGCGAGCTGGTTCGGCTGGCGGCTGAAAATGCAAAGCCGAATTCCGATCGGCTCCGCGAGTTCACGGATGCCGGACGCGCGTCGCTCGAGCAGCAGCTGTTCACGCAAGTGCCCGTGTACCCGCTGTTCGAAGAGGCAAAACTCGCCGATTCGTTCACGTTCGCGCAGGAGAAGCTCGGCGCGACCGATCCGACGGTGAAGGCGATCCTCGACGGAAAGGCGCCAGACGTTCGGGCTCGCGAGCTCGTCGAGGGCACCAAGGTCGGCGATGCCGCATTCCGCAAGCAGCTTGCTGACGGCGGCGTGAAGGCGATCGACGAATCGACCGATCCGATGATCGTCCTTGCGCGCACGGTCGACGCGGAGTCGCGTGACCTGCGCAAGCGGTACGAGGATCAGGTGCTTGGAATCGAGCGTGTCGCGTACGGCAAGATTGCCAAGGCGCTTTACGAGATCGAGGGCACCAAGCTGTACCCGGATGCGACGTTTACGCTGAGGCTGTCGTTCGGCGCGGTGAAGGGCTACACGGAGAATGGCCGGAAGATCCCGCCGTTCACCAACCTCGCGGGCATGTTTGAGCGGTCGGACAGGGCCGCGAACAAGGAGCCGTACGCGCTCCCGGAGCGGTGGTTGAAGGCAAAGGGTGCGCTGGATTTGAAGACGCCGATAAACTTTGTCACGACGAACGACATCATCGGCGGGAACTCGGGATCGCCGGTCATCAATCGCAACGCCGAGATCGTCGGGCTCGTGTTCGACGGAAACATTCAGTCGCTGGTCGGCAACTTCATCTACGACGATTCACAGAATCGGACGGTGGCGGTCGATTCGCGGGGAATGCTCGAGGCGCTCGCGAAGGTCTACGACGCGAAGGACCTTGTCGCCGAGTTGACCAGGTAGGGCAGGCGACAGTCCCGTAACTGGAAAAGGGCCGCTTGGGAGAGATCCCGGCGGCCCTTTGGTTCGTGCAATGTCTGCCTGCTGTTACTCGGAGGCTGTTCGTCCCGTTGCCCCTTGCCCGTGGTGTGCACCCCGGCATAGGCGCGTTGTTTGCGCGACGAAATTGCCATGAGCTTGCGGCGAAGCTCTTCCTTGGGAATTCGGCCAGATGCCTCGACGCGCACGAGGCGCGCCGGCTGACCGCTCTGCGATCTGACGAAACCGAACAGCTTCTTCATGATCGGCCTCCGTGTTGGATAACGGGCCCATCGATCGAGAAGTCGAAAGGCCGGTCTGCTCCGTGCGAGCAGACCGGCCTCTCTCAAAGCCGTTTTGGGGTGCAGCCTAGGGCCGCACTCGCCTGCTCGCCGACAAGATCTTCATCGACCACCCAGTCGTTGCGTGTTGCTCCGGCGCAAGAGATGCCCGCGCCGGCACGCTACTGGGAGGTTCTGATTTCCTGGACATAAACTTCTGATTCCTCGCAAATGCCCGCAACTTCGCGGGCTCAGGCAGTATGCGCCCGGATCCGGAGGGTGTCAAACGGATTCGCCGAGAGCGTGGTGTATCGGACCCCTACAGGGTCCGATCGCGTTGTGTGACGTACCGGGGGTCGTCGTCGCGCTTCGCGCGCCTCGACCCCCGGCTAATGCACGGCACCCCTTCGGGGTGCGCTGAGGAGGCGGACCCTTACAGGGTCCGATCGCGTTGTGTGACGCACCGGGGGTCGTCGTCGCGCTTCGGGCGCCTCGACCCCGGCTATTGCAATCGGCACCCCTTCGGGGTGCGCTGAGGAGGCGGACCCTACAGGGTCCGATCGCGGTGTGTGCCGTACCTGGGGTCGTCGTCGAGCTTTGCGCGCCTCTGACCCCCGGCTATTGCACCGGCACCCCTTCGGGGTGCGCGTTGAGGAGGCGGACCCCGCGGGGTCCGATCGCCACAGTTACGCACCGGGGTCGTCGTCGGCGCTCGCGCGCCTCGACCCCCGGCTATTGTGCACGGCACCCCTTCGGGGTGCGCGAGGAGGGGCGGACCCCAAGGGTCCGATCGCGTTGTATGACGCATCTGGGGTCGTCGTCGCGATTCGCGCGCCTTGACCCCCGGCTATTGTACGCACCCGGCGGCCTCGGGGGTGCGCTGAGGAGGTGACCCTCAGGGTCCGATCACTTTGTGTGACGTACCGGGGGTCGTCGTCGCGCCGCGCGCGCCTCGGACCCCGGCTGCTGTCGGGGTACCCCTTCGGGGTGCGCGAGGAGGCGGGACCCTTACAGGGTCCGATCGTGTTGCGTGACGTACCGGGGTCCGCCCGCCGCTTCGCGCGCCTCGACCCCCGGCTATTGCACGGCACCCCTTCGGGGTGCGCTGAGGGAGGCGGACCCCACAGGGTCCGATCGCGTTGTGACGTACCGGGGGTCGCCCCCGCGCTTCGCGCGCCTCGACCCCGAAGGGTTGCGCAGCACTCCTTCGGGGTGAGTTGAGGAGGCGGACCGAGCAGGTCCGATCACGTTGTATGACGCACCGGGGTCGCTCGTCGCCGCGCCTCGACCCCCGGCTATTGCACTTGGCACCCCTTTCGGGGTGCTTCTTGCCGGAGATCGCTATCTGGGCGAGTTTACGTTGGTGCGTCGTCCGAGCACCCCGAAGGGGTGCGGGACAATAGCCGGGGGTCAAGGAGCGAAGCGACGACGACCCCCGGTACATCCACAACCACCCTGCGACCCTGAACGGGTCGCATCGCGCACAACCCTCACGCAATCAACTGCTTCAGCACAAACGGCAAGATTCCGCCGCTCTGGTAGTAGTCCACCTCGATCGGCGTATCTATCCGAAGAGTGAGCGGCACGCGCACCGTCTCGCCCGACGCGCGATGCACCACCAGCGTGACGTCCTGTTGCGGCACGATGCCCGACTCGAGCCCCTCGAGATCGAACGTCTCCGATCCGTCCAGCCCAAGCGTTCCCGCATTTGTTCCCGCCTTGAACTGGCACGGCAGCACGCCCATGCCAACCAGGTTGCTGCGGTGAATGCGCTCGAAGCTCTCGACGACCACTGCCTTCACGCCGAGAAGCGCCGTGCCTTTGCCGCCCAGTCACGTGAGCTCCCCGGTGCCGTATTCCTGTCCGGCGATCACCACGAGCGGAGTTCCCTCCGCCTGGTACTTCATTGCGGCATCGTAAATGCTCATCCGCTCGCCGTCCGGCTGGTGCGCGGTCACGCCGCCCTCGACGCCCGGGACCATCAGATTCTTGATGCGAACGTTCGAACGTGCCACGCGTCATGATCCGGTCGTTTCCGCGACGTGACCCGTAATCCATTGAAATCACTTGGCTTTTGACGCTGCGGTGCGCGACGAGGTATTCGCCGGCGGGCGAACTCGCCTTGATCGCACCCGCAGGGCTGATGTGGTCGGTTGTGACCGAATCGCCAAACAGCGCGAGCAAGCGTGCGCCCGAGAAATTCCCGGCAACCGCGGCCTCCCGGCCGAATGTCTCAAAGAACGGGGGCTCCTGGATGTACGTCGAGTTTACGTCCCAGTCGTAGACCGCACCCGTCTTTGCCGGAATCTCGTTCCACAGCGGGTTCTGGTCGGCAAAGTTCGAGTACAGCCGCCGGAACGTTGCCGGATCCATCGCGTCGTTCATCACCCCGGCAATCTCGTCGAGCGACGGCCATATGTCGGCGAGCATTACGTCGGTTCCGTCGGAACCCTTGCCGACGGGGTCCTTCGAGAGGTCCGTCAGAACCGTTCCCGCGAGAGCGAACGCGACGACGAGCGGCGGGCTCACCAGTTCTCGGCGCGGATCGCCTGCAATTCGGCTTCGAAGGTGGTTGTTGCTCAGCACGCTTGCGACGACGAGGTGGTGATCGTTGATCTCACTTTCAAGATGCGACTCGAGCGGGCCCGAGTTCCCGATGCACGTTGTGCAGCCATACCCGACCGTCTCGAACCCGAGCTTGTCCAGATATGTCTGGAGCCCCGTCCTTGTCAGGTAGTCGGTCACGACGCGCGAACCCGGACCGAGCGACGTCTTGACCGTTGGACGCACCGTCAGGCCACGCTCGACGGCCTTCTTTGCGAGGAGGCCCGCAGCAAGCATCACGCTCGGATTCGACGTGTTCGTGCACGACGTGATCGCGGCGATCACGACATCGCCATTCCCGACTTCCTGGCCGGACAACGGTCCGCCGTCCCCGTTCCCGATAGCGAATCGCGCGTCCCGATCGTCGGCGTTCTTCCCAAACCCGCCGTCGGCAACAGGCTGCTGCAGCAGGTCGCTGAACCTGTGTCCGAGCGATCCGAGCTCGATTCGGTCCTGCGGCCGCTTCGGACCCGCAACGCTTGCGGAGACCGTCGCAAGGTCGAGCTTCAACAGCGTCGAGTAATCGCACTGGCCCGACGCGGGTATCCCGAACATCCCCTGCGCCGTGTAGTAGGCGCGCACCGCGTCGACCTGCGCGTCGGTCCGACCCGTGGCCGACAGATATGCGCACGTTGCCTCGTCGACGGGGAAGTAGCCCATCGTCGCACCGTACTCGGGCGCCATGTTCGCGATCGTCGCCCGGTCGGGAAGCGAAAGCGACGCGGCGCCCGATCCGTGGAATTCGACGAACTTCCCAACGACCTTCGTCGTGCGAAGCATCTCCGTCACGGTCAGCACGAGGTCGGTCGCCGTGACGCCGTCGGCGAGCCGTCCGGTCAGATCGACGCCGACGACGTCCGGCGTCAGGAAGTACACCGGCTGGCCGAGCATCGCCGCCTCGGCCTCGATTCCGCCCACGCCCCATCCGACGATTCCGAGACCGTTGATCATGGTCGTATGCGAATCGGTGCCGACTACCGAGTCGGAACATGACGCCGTCACGCTCGACAACCGACTTGGCGAGGTATTCGAGGTTCACCTGGTGGACGATTCCGACTCCGGGCGGCACGACGCTGAAGCTCTCGAACGCCTGCATTCCCCACTTCAGGAACTCGTAGCGCGCGGTTCCTGCTCGAACTCAATCTCCATGTTGCGCTGCAGCAGCATCTGAAGTGCCAAAGTAGTCAACCTGCACCGAGTGGTCGACGACGAGATCGACGGGTACCAGCGGCTCGATGAGACCGGGGTCTTTCCCCATCCGGTCGACTGCCGACCGCATCGCCGCAAGGTCGACGAGCAGCGGAACACCGGTGAAGTCCTGCAACACGACACGTGCGACGACGAACGGGACTTCGTCGGTGCGCTCGCCAGTCGCCGACCAGTTCGCCAGCGTTCGGACGCCATTCTCATTGATACGGCGGCCGTCGCAGTTACGAAGAACCGACTCGAGGACGATGCGGATCGACACGGGAAGGCGCGAAATCGGTCCGATTCCTTCCGATTCGAGCTGGGGAAGGGAGTAGTACGTTGCGGTTCGGCCACCAGAAAGCGAGAGCGACTGCTGCGTATTGAAGAGATTGTGTGTCATAAGGGTGAAAGAGTGTAAGAACTCGCACGGTGCGTGGTCAAGCGAGTGCGCGGCGCTGTCGGCGAGGCAAATTTGCCTCGCCGTCAGCGTGATATTCTGTTGCGGTGCGCACCCGGTCACATGCGGCGCTTGCCGCGATCGCTGCCGTTGCGGCGATTGTCGACCGCTGGGCGCTGCCCGCGCGTCGCGAAGCGCGCGTCGTTCCGCGCGGTCCGATCGAATCGCAACTCAACGCGATCGTCGGCGCGCAGCCCGATCGGTGGGGCGTCCTCGTCAAGCGGCTCGACGATGGGACGACGATCTACGCGCACAATCCGACGATGCTTCTTGCGCCGGCGTCAAACGAGAAGGTATTCACGACGGCGGCGGCGCTCGACGCGCTCGGCCCTTCGTGGCACACGCGCACATCGGTCTTTGCGGGATCGGAGCCCGACCGTGACGGCACGCTCGACGGGGACCTCGTCCTCTATGGTCGCGGCGACCCGAACCTGTCGGGCCGGTTCTCGGCCACGGGCGATCCACTCGAACCGTTCCGCGCGCTCGCGGGCGAGGTGAGTGCGCACGGTGTCCGCCGAATCCGTGGAGGAATCGTCGCCGACGACTCGTACCTGACGGGTGCTCCGCACGGCGCGGGATGGGCGTGGGCCGACATTCAGTGGCACTTTGGAGCTGAAGTCAGCGCGCTCTCGTTCAACGACAATCTCGCGGCGATCCAGGTGATGCCGGGGGCGACGGCAGGCGAACCGTGCACCGTGATCGTTACGCCGAACGTGGGGTATCTCGAGATCGTCAACACGACGACGACCACAGCCGGCGGACCGTCAAAGATCGCCGTGCACGGCGCGCTGGACGCCGCGCGGGTCGAGATCTCGGGGACGCTTGCGCTCGGGTATCCAGGGTGGCGCGGCGAGGTTGCGGTGCACGACCCGGCTGGGTACGCCGCAGCCGCGTTCCGCACGGCACTCGCAGCTGCGGGTGTCGAGGTCGACGGTGGGGTCGTCAGACTGCAGCCGGATGCGCAGCGTCCACCAGAGCTCGAGCTGGAACGACTGACGGAGATCGCCGGACTCGACTCGCTACCGCTCTCCGAGCTCATCAAGGTGGTGAACCGACACAGCCAGAACCTGCACGCCGAGCTCGTCCTGAGGTTGCCTGGCCGCGAGAAGGGGCCGCGGGACCTTCCGAACGATCAGGCTGGCATCGCAGTCGTTCTTCAGTTCCTCTCACGAAACAGTCTGCTTGCGCCTGGAATCGTTATCCAGGACGGGTCCGGGCTCTCGCGGCTCGACCGATCGACGGCTGCAGTGCTTCAGGGCTCGCGGTGCAGATGAGCACGCATCGGGACGCGATCTATTTCTACGACTCGCTGCCCGAGGGGGCGATCGGGACGCTACACCGGCGGCTGTCGGGAGTCATGGTTCGCGCCAAGTCGGGCTCGCTTGCGGACCTCCAAGTCGTTGACCGGCTACTTGACGACGGCAGCGGGACGTCGCGTCGTATCCAGCTTCGTGTACAACGGACCGCCGGGGACTCCTGCAAGGATTTCTCAGATCGACACGATGATCGAGGCGATTGCCCGCGCGGATAGTCCGTGACGGCGCTCGGTCGGGGTTCCGAGCGCGGTGCTTGCACCGCCCGCATATCCGTGTAGAGTCGTGATCAGACTTTCGAGCTTCAGGAAGGGTCAAACGGGCGAATGAGCACGGCGGCGATGAAACTTGTCCGTGGATTGGCGGTCGGCGGGACCGTCTGTGTCCTGCTGTTGGCGGCCACGCCCGCGGCGATCGCGACACAAGGCGGCGCGCGTCAACGCCAGGCTGCCGCCGAGGCCCCAAAGGCGCAGGTGGCGCCGGTGAGCCCAGGCGGCGCCGCGCCTGACGCGAACGTTCGGCCTCCGAACCGTGGAGTATTCCTGGCACGAGCGCTGCGACAGGTTGACCTCACGCCCGAACAGTTCCGCTCGATCCGGCAGATCCGCGGGCGCTACGACACGCGGATGCGCGACATCGGGCGCCGGTTCATCGACGCGCGCCGACAGCTCGACCAGTCCCTGGCGAACGAAAACCCGGCGCTCGACCGCGCGCACGAGCTGACGGCCGAAATCAGCAAGCTTGCCGGCGAGCGCTCAACGACGCGAACCCTCATCGAGCTCGAGGTCATACAGACGCTCAATCCGCAGCAGCGCGCAAAGCTGCGCGAGCTGCGCGGCGCAGCGCGCGAGCAGTTCAAGGCAGGTGCGGGGGCTGCACTCCGGAATCGTCGCCGAAACCAGGCGGGCGTCGCCGCACAGCCGGGTGCGGCGCCCGACTCGGATGTGGATGCGGAGGACCCCGACGAGGACGGTCTCTCGGTTCCGGAGGTCACGGGAAAGCCGCTCCGTTCGGACAAGGTGCGGAAGCCTCCCATTCGACAGCTGCTCGACCGGCTTCAGTTGACCCCCGAGCAGCAGACTCGGATGCGGCAGTTGCGGCGTCAGCACGCCCCGCTGATGCGGGAATCGAACTGGCGCTTTCGCGACGCTCAACGCGCAGTCGACGACGCGCTGCTCGGCGATACGCTCGATGTCGAGCTCGTAAAGCGACTTGCAGGCACGCTTGGGGAGGCGGACGCCGCGCGAACGCTCGAGCGGCTCAACGCCGAGATCGAGGTCCGTTCGATCCTGACGCCGGCACAGCGCGCGGTGTGGGCCGAAGCCCGCAGGCCGGGACCCGGCGCAGCCGACGATGACGCGCCGTAGCGATTCAGTCGCCGCTCGCGCTGGACAGGCCGGAAGCCCGCGTGGTTAAATGCCGCGTTTTGGCGCACGCCATCATTTCGATCACACGCAATTGGCACGAGGAGGGGACCGGATGTCCGAAGAGGAACAGATGACGGAGACCGAGACCGAGGCGGTATCAGCTGCAGAGCCCGAGTCCGAAGAGGTCGGCTATCACGCCGTCGAGAAGGACGGACACGTGACGGCGATCTGGGAGATGAAGGGGCGCAGGCATCTGCGCACGATCGACCCGCGCAGCCACGAGGGCAAGAGCATTCTCGGAACGCACGAGATCGACGAGAAGGCTGCTCCGGCGATTACGGAATCCGAGGTCTAGCGAGTCGGCCAGAACTCGAGAGCCCTTGGCGGATCGATGAGTCCCTCCTCGTGCGCGAGGCGGTAGAACAGTTCGAGCCCGGCAAGGCTCTCGGCGTCGAGATGGTAGTGAATGCTCGACGTGAGGTAGTCGACGAGATCCGATTCCGGCCGACCGAGGACTGACGAGTAGCGGCGCGCGATTGCGGGAATTGCGCGAACGCCTTCGTCGCGTGCCGATTCAAAGTCGACGTGCGAGTCCTCGAGGCGCTCCGGCCGGCCGGCCCATAGCGCGAAGACGAACGGCAGATTCGCGTACTCGCGCCAAAGTGCTGCGAGATCAAATACTTGCAGCCCCGTCGTGTCGGCGGCCATCGCGGGGTCGCCGATGATCAATGCGGCGTCGTTGTTCTCGAGCATCGCTCCGAGGTCTGGAGCGGCCGGCATATACCGGGGCCGGACGCCGGCCAGCCGGGGCATCAGTATTCGTACGAGCGCGGCCGAAGTGCGCGACTGGTCGTCGAGCGCGATGGAGCCGATTGCACCGAGCTCGCGCCGCGAGACAAGGAGCACGCTGCGGACCGAGCTGCGCGCGGCCACACAGACGTCGTGCATGACGACGGTCCCGGCAATTCGCTGCGCCTCGATCGACGGCACGAGCGCGATGTCCGCCGATCCTTCCGACAGCATGCGAGCGCATGTCGATGGAGCAGGGTCGGGCGCCAGACGGCAGAGCGCGCGCTGCGTCCCTTCCGTCAGCGCGTACACAAGGGGCGCCGAGTTGAGGTACGTCGACGCGGCGATCCGCGGGGTCACAGGCAACGCGGGATCCTCAGGTGACGCTGGCGCTCTGTCGTCAGCATGGTCCGAGACCGGCGCTGACCGTCGAATCGGGTAACGGAAATGAACGCGACGGTCTGTTTGTAAACGTGCATCGATTTCACACAAGCGTCACCGGCCAAACTGACCGATCTGGGGCGAATTGACCAGACCATTGCGGGGGGTGGGCGCGCTCTCGTATGCCCGAAAATCGAGTTGCTCAGGCTGGACCTGCGCATCTTAGCCGTGCCGAAAAACAGCTGACAAGTGCGCAATTCATCTAAAGGAAACTGCGTTGACAGCCGATAGCACAGTTGTTAGGATGAGGCTAAATTTACTCTGCTTCTGTGGTTAGAGTTTGTTGACGCTGCGAGTTCGTCGAATTCCAGGTCGCATGCGTCGGCCAATTCCTGCAACGGTTCAAGAGGTGGGTGGGCGCGCCGTGCTTGCGCGCTTCAGTCTGCGTCCCTGGAAGGATCGGCTATGGCTCTTGTTGGCGACCTCAAAGATCTCGCACTCGTCGACATAATTCAGATCAACTGTGTGGGGCGAAATACCGCACGGTTGACTGTGAATTATCCGACGGGCGAAGGGGTCTTTTTCTTCCAGGACGGTGAGGTTGTCGACGCCAGGCTTGGGAACCTGATCGGGATCGACGCGGTGTACAAAGCGCTCGAGATGGAGGAGGGATCCTTCCGAATCGATGCCGGCGTGACGTCGCCGACACGAACGATCTTTGAGCAGTGGGCCTCCATACTGATGGAGGGCATGCGACTGATCGACGAGGCCCGGCACACCGGCTCCGCCGCCAACCAGACACAGTACCAGGCGCTCGTAAACGACCTCGTGAAGGTGCGCGGCATCGAGGGAGCGCTCGTCGCAACGATCGAGGGGGGCCTGCAGGCCAGCGTCAACATCAAGGCGCCAGACCGTGTGGCGGCGCTCGTCGGATTTCTTGTCAACAGCGGGTCGCTCGTCGGTGCGCCGGCGAATGTTGGCCGGCTGCAGCGCATTGCGATCTTCAACGGCGATCGAAAGACGGTCATCATCGATCAGCTGGAGTACATCGTCGCGCTCGTCTACTCGACAACGCAGCGTGACGAGGCGCTCGAGCCCCAGATTCAGCGCGCGTTCAAGAAGCTTCGCGCTCGGCGCTCGACCGGATCGCTCAGCACGAGCGGGTTGTCGGGACCACTCGGCTGACGAAAGCGCCCGGGTCACGGATCCCCAACCTTATGCGGATGCGAGTTCCAAAAGGAAAGCCGGTTCATGAGAACCTGAGCACGTCATACGTCAAGGTCGGGGCGCTGCTCGCCGATCTGCAGGTTCGGGAATTCACCGGGTACGTGCACATCGGATATCGCGGCTACGACGCGTACGTCTTTCTCGACGCCGGCGTCATCATCGGCGCCATCGAGCAGACCGACAAGGCGTCTCGCGTCGGTTCCGAGGCCGTCGATGGGTTGCTCGTGAGATCGGAGCAGCGCGACGGTTCGGTGTCGATCTACGACCACGCGTCACAGACCGTTCAGGCGCTCGCAGGGATCATCGACGGCAACATCGTCTACCAGGGTCTGTCATCCGAATTCACCGACCTTGACAAGCTGATTCGGAAGCTCAGCAAGGATCAGGACACGACGTGGTACGTCGAAGCCGTTGCCGCAGAGGAGCGCGCCGTCGGGGTGTTGTACATTCACGGCGGCAAGGCCGACGGAGTGTATTCGTCGCCGGACGGCGTGACGCTGTCGGGCCAGGCGGCTCTCAAGGCGATGCTCGAGATGTCGGACGTTCACGGCGCCACGTACGACGTGTATGCCGTTGCAACGACCGAGGTTACGATCGCACCTGTCGCCGAACCCGAGCCCGCGGCCAAACGTCTTGCCGTGGTTGCGTCGCTGCCTGCGCCCGCTCCGCCTCCGCCGGCGCCCGTTGCGGTGCCGAGCGCGCGCATCAGCGTGCCCAAGTCCGAGTCGAGCGACGACATGGCGCCGCTCGTGCTCCTGATGAGCGATGTCGTCGCGACGATCGAGAATGCGGTCGTGTCTCGCGAGGGCCCGGGCGGGTTTGCAATCGAGCTCCGCGCCGGGCAGCTGGACGTGGCGGATCGCTACCCGTTTCTCGACCCGTTTGCGGCCGAGTTCGAGTACCACGCCGGCGAGATCGCCTTTGTGGGAAACGTCGATCCCGAGGACTTCGCCATCGGACTTGGCGAGGCGTTGAGAGTCGCCGTCGCGGGTCTCTCGCGCCGCGACGCTCCCGACGGCGAGAAGGTGCGGGCTCGAATATCCAGTTCGCTGGCTGAGCTTTACGAGAATCGGCAGGCCGAGTTTGACGCGTTCGGGTTGGCGGGGCTGCTGTCATACATCTACGAACCCGAAGTCGAGGACGCCGCACCAACGGGTACGGACGACCAGGCCTAGAGGAGGAGCACATGTCACGAGCCCACGAGGCATTTCTGCAGTCCGTCAACAACGTTCCCGGCGTCAACGCGTCGTACCTCATCAACAACCGAGGCGAGGTCCTGATGAGTCTGGCGCAGCGTGTGACGCCCGAAGCGTCCGGACAGTTGGCGCTCCGCGTCGTGCAGATGCTCGCCGCGCTCGAGATGGCGGACGGCGCCGCGGAGGAGATCGTTCTGCAGTTCGACCAGGGGCTCGTGATGCTCTATGCGAATCTCGGACTCGTTCTCGAGACGAAGTACGGCGTCGAAGAGGTCTTCCTGTCGGTCGCCGCGTCGCAGAAGGTGAATCCCTCGATGTTGCGCATGACCGTCAAGGTGGCGGCCACGAAGCTCAAATCGGAACCGGCGGTCCGCGGACTGACCATCAGCGCGCAGGTAGATCGCCGCAACCTACTGCAAAAGAACTACCTTGACGAGACAAGTTTGGAAATGGTAAAAGCGCTGGTCCGCGCGTGAACGCCACTTGCGACGGCCATCTCCGGAACACGTCCGGTTCCATTTCACGTCGATACAATCCCATTTGCGAGGCAGGAGTGCCGGTTGTGAGGGAAAGAACCCTCTGGTCGATGGTTTTTCGCGGCGCATGTCCCGGCGTCCAGTGAGGTTAGGATACACACGAGAATGACAGACGCGTTTACCGGAAACCTGGCGCAGCTCAAGCTGATCGACGTACTGAGGCTCATGCACCTCAGCGGGCGAACGGGACAGCTGGAGCTGACATCCGACGACGGCAACTTCGGCGAGATCTACCTCGTGCGCGGCCAGATCACGCACGCGCTCTACGAGGAGTGGATCGGCGAAGAGGCCGTGTACGGACTCTTTTCGTGGGCGGAAGGGACATTCCGTTTCCACGCCGACGAGACGACCGACGAACAGACGGTCTCGCTCCCCACGAACCAGATTCTCGAAGAGTCGGCGACGTATGCCGCCGAATGGGAGAAGATCCGTCAAACCGTTCCGTCGTCGAATGCGGTGTACCGCCTTGCGACGCGCCCGAGCGCCGACGTGCAGCTGCGGGCCGAGGACTGGTCGGTACTGACGCAACTCGACGGCGAGAAGACGATTCAGGAGATCGCCGAGGCTTCGCAACTCAACGAGCTGTTCACGTCCAAGATCATTTGCCGGCTCTTCGAGCTCGGGCTGATCGAACAGGTCGCCGTTCAGGCTTCCGAGTCGCTTCCTGTCTTTGACTACGTCGACGAATCCTTCATATCGCGGGTCGAGGCCGACCTGATGCAGGCGATCGGCCCTATGGCCTCGATCGTTGTCGACGACTGCGCCGAACAGATGGGACACAGCCGTCGCGAGCTTCCAAAGGACTCGGTTCCCGAGCTCATCGAGCGGCTTGCGAATGAAATTCCGGATGTCGCGCGCCGGAACAAGTTCCAGGAAGCGATGCTTGAACGCATGAGGGGTCTCTACTGATGAAGCTCAATATTCAGAACAAGCTGATTATCTTTGCCGTGCTCGCCATCATCGTCCCGCTCGGGATCTCGGCGTTCATCATTCTCGGACTGCTGTCCAGCTATACCGAACAGCGTTCCACGGAGCGCATCAAGTCGGATGCTCGCGTCGCGCGATCGATCTTTGACAAGCGGCAGGAGAACCTGCGGTCGGCGGCGCAGTCGATCGCCCAGACTGTTGCTAGCGGCCGAGTGGCGGTTGCGGCGCCTGCAGCGCCTGCCGCACCGGCGACGGGCGGCGCAGCGGCTGCCGGGGCTGCGACCCCGGCGCCCAGCCGCAGCACGCAGGACGCGCTCAAGGCGCAGCTCGAGGCGAGCAACGTCAGCTTTGTCGTCGTCCTCGACGCGAAGGGCAAGGTTCTTGCGCAGCACAACGGCGCTGCCGTCGGCGACGGCAAGTACTTTGCGAACAATCCGCTCTTTGTCGACGTGACGAACGCGGCACAGAAGGGCAAACCCGAAGCGTTGAGCGGCGCCGTTCTCGAGGACGCTGCCGTGCTCGACGCCACGGGTCTGAAACAGCGCGCCGAGATCAAGGACGTGGCGAGCGGCCAGACGATAACCACGGGCCTGTTCGTCGAAGCGGCAGCCCCGGTCCTCAGCGGCGACACGGTACAGGGTGTCGTGCTCATCGGACAGCTGGTCAACAACGACGTCGCCGTGGAGAGCGCCGGCGACCGTTCGATCGTGAACGGCATCAAGGAGACGCTCTATCGCGACATGCGCGACGAGGCTGCAGTCATCATTGCAACCGTTGCCGACAACAAGAATACGATCGTCTCCACAAACTTGCCGGCGAGCAGCCAGGGAAGTGTTGCCGTCGGTGTGCAGGTCAAGGACTCGGGCGGCACGGTCGAGAATCCGAGTTACAACGAGCAGACCTTTGCGAGCGGCGCGTACTACACGAGCTATGTGCCGATCGAGGACGTCGCTGCCAAGGAAGGGGCGCACACGATCGGCCGGATCGGTGTCGCGATCAAGGAGGAGTGGTTCACGGCGATCGTTGCGCGCGTCCGATGGACGATTCTCGGCGTCACGCTCGTCGCGCTTCTTCTCGCGGTGGCGGGTGCCGTGTTTGGCGCCCGCAAACTCACGCGTCCGATCGTCGAGCTGACCGAGGCCGCCAACAGGATTTCCCTTGGCGAGCTCGATGTCCCCATTGCCGTGACGACGGATGACGAAATAGGAACGCTCGGCGAGTCGCTGGATCGCATGAGGATCTCGCTCAAGCAGGCCATCGAGCGTTTGCGGAAGCGGTAAGGAGGCATCGTGAGCAGCGATTTCAAGGAGGTTCTGCGCGAGCGCATCGAAGCTCTCGTGTCGAACAGGCTCGCGAGTGTCGACGCCGCAGTCGAAACGGCGCGTCAGGATATCGATCAGGTCATCGTTCGTCTGCAGGAGTCGGCTGCCGCGGCAACGGTCACCACGGAAGAGAATGCGGCGATCGAGCAGATTTCGGCCGAGATCGCGGCGCAGATCGGCCAGGCGGCTGCCGAGTCGAGCAGGTTGAGCGGCGACCTCGCGCTTTTGCGCGACTCGGTCGTCGACATCGACAGCCAGCAGACTCAGGCGGACGTGCTGAACTCGCTCGTCGAGCGGGCGTACAGTTTTGCTCCGCGCGCGATCCTGTTCGTCGTGAAGGGGTCGGACGCGATCGCGTGGGCGGCCCGCGGGTTCGACGACGAGCTTGGCGACGACGCGGTGCGGGGACTGAGCGTTTCGCTTGGCGCGGACACGCTTCTCGGCGCCGTGCTCAACGGCCAGACCACGTTTCTTGGCGAACCCGGCGACCAGAAGGACAACGGCCTTCTTCTCGACCGGCTCGGCTCGACCAAGCCCGAGCGCATTGCCGGCATCCCGCTTCGCGTCAGGTCCAAGACGGTCGGGATCCTCTATGCCGACACGTACGACACGAGTGTCGGATCCGTCGGGATCGAGGCGCTCGAACTGCTCGTGCACAACGCCGGGATCATCGTAGAGCTCGCGTCGCTGCGCCAGCGCCACGCGGAGCCTTCCAACAGACCGGCGGGTGCCGCACCGGCGCCCACGGCGACGTCGCCGCTCTCGGCGGTCGCGGTACCGACGCCGGCCCCAGCTGCACCCCCACCGCCAGTCGTCGAGGCAGTCCCGCAGGCGGAGCCGGTCGCCGAGGTGGCACCCTTTCCGGAGCCCGAGCCGATGCCTGCATTCGAGGCGGTCGAACCGGTTGCCGAGGTTGCGGAACTTCCCACATACGACGAGACGTCATCGTACGGGGAACTTCCTCTCACGGCCGAGCCGGCAGCTGCGAGCTTCGAACTGCCCGATTCGGACGCGCTCAGGACGCAGGAGACACCAGCGATCGTCGAGGCGGATGGATCGTCGGCCGAGCCAGAAGCGTGGGTCGAGCCCGAGATCGAACACGTCGAACCGGCCGAGGTATCCGCGGAGTCGGATCCGGAACGCACGCTCGAGCCGGACGATTTTCCGCAGCCTCCTCCTCCACCGCCGCCGTCGCCATTCGAGCCGAGGTTCGAGGCTCCTCCGCCGTTCGAAGCACCGCCGACCTTTGCTGCGGAGCCTGCGCCGTTCGAGATTTCACCGCTGCCGTCCAGCGGGTCGCCATTCTCGATTCCCGAAGACCAGCAGCCCACCGTTCACTGGACACCCG
>JBGAKX010000087.1:0-19782 GCA_044224215.1 Blastocatellia bacterium | reverse complement strand
GGGCGATCGCCTACCTGTACGGGCTCGGCAACGAACTGCTCGCAATGAAGCTGGGCCTGCTGTCGGTCACGGCGCTGCTGGAAGCGCTCGGCGAACCGCAGAAGACGTTCCCGTCGGTCATCGTCGCCGGCACCAACGGCAAGGGATCGACGTCGTGCATGATCGATTCGATCGCGCGCAACGCCGGTCTGTCGACCGGGCTCTACACGTCCCCGCACCTGATCGCCATCGAGGAGCGTGTCCGGGTCGACGGCGCCCCGATCTCGAGAGATCGATTCGTCGCGCACGCCGAGCGGGTCCGTCTCGCGGGCGAAGCGCTCGCTGACGACGGCCGGCTTCCCGCGCCGCCGACGTTCTTTGAGCAGATGACGGCGATCGCGTTTCTGGAGTTCGCCGAACAGCGCGTCGATCTCGCGGTGCTCGAAGTCGGACTCGGCGGCCGGCTCGACGCCACCAACGTCGTGCAGCCCGTCGTCGCCGTGGTGACGCCGATCGCGCTCGACCATCAGAAGTACCTTGGGGACACGCTCGCCGAGATCGCCGCAGAGAAAGCAGCGGTCATCAAACCTGGCACTGCGGCCGTGATCGCGCACCAGCCGCTCGAGGCGCTCGATCCGTTGATGCGCCGGTGTCTCGAATCCGATGTACTGCCGGTCTTCTGCGGCGAACCCGTCATTCACCACAGCGAGAACGGCCGGTTCACGTTCACCTACGAGACCGAAGCGGACCGCTATGACCGGCTCGTAGTCGGTCTACGAGGGCGACATCAGGTCGAGAACGCGATGGTCGCCGTGCACACCGCCGAAGCGCTGCGACACGCGGGGTTTGGCATCACGCGTGAGGCGATCACCGCGGGCCTCATCTCCGCCGAATGGCCAGGCCGCCTCGAGATGGTGCTCGGAGCGCCGCCGGTGCTGCTCGACGGCGCGCACAACGTCGCGGGCGCTCGCGCGCTGCGCGCATACCTCGACGAGTTCTGTCATTGCCCCGTCACGCTCGTGTTCGGCGCGCTCGAGGACAAGCAGATTCCCGAAATGGCGGCCGAGCTGTTTCCCGCAGCGACGTCCGTCGTGCTGACGCACCCCGCATCCCCGCGCGCCGCGGATATGACCGCGCTCGGGTCCGGGCTTCCGTCGGCACGCGCGGGACGGCGTCCCGCCGTCGCACCAGGCATCGAGGAGGCACTCGGCATCGCGTACCGCGTGACGCCGCGTGACGGTCTGATCGTGGTCGCGGGATCGCTCTACCTCGTCGGCGAGGCCAAGGCGCGGCTTGCGAAGGGCGCGCCGTACGCGCCGGTCGAGCGACGCCAATGAGCGACATCACGCGCGTGTCGCGGCGCGAGGTCCATCGCGGCCGCGTCTTCGATCTGACCGTCGACCGGTTTCGCGACGAGACGCGCGACGGCGCCGAGTTCGATATCGAGATCGTGCATCACAACGGCGGCGCGGCCATCCTTCCGATCGAAGCCGACGGAACGGTCGTCCTGATCCGGCAGTGGCGCTATGCGCTCGACCGCGAATGCCTCGAGATTCCCGCCGGCCGGATCGAGCCTGGCGACGACCCCGAGGCCACCGCGCACCGCGAGCTCGAGGAGGAGGCGGGCCTGCTCGCCGGCCGCGTCGAGCGGATTGCCGAGATACAGGTCGCGCCGGGCTACACGACGGAGCGCATCTTCATATTCGAGGCGCGCGACCTGACGGTTGTCCCGCAGCAACTTGAAGAAGATGAACGAGTTGTGGTCGTCCGCATGTCGTTCGAGGACGCGCTCGACCGCGTGGATTCCGGCGAGATCGACGACGCCAAGACGATCGTCGCGTTGCTGGCAGCGGACCGCCGCATGCAGAAAGCGCGGCGCGGCTGAGTCGTCAGACGGCGCGTTTTGGTCCCCGACGGACCGGGCGCATCTGGTAAGCTTGCAGCTTGCTTCGGAGAAGCGATTTCGGACAGGTATCATCGCTCGTGCTGGCCCTCCTCCATTCGATCGTCGCCATCCCGCTGATCTACGTCTACACGATGGTCATGGCGACGATCTCGCTTTCGGTGTCGTTCATCGACCACGACGGACGCCGTCAGCACTGGTGCGCGCACACGTGGTGCCGGCTGATCGCGGCAACCGCCGGCATGCGGGTCCGGGTCTTCGGGCTCGAGAACCTGCCGGCCCCGGGAACGCCGGTCGTGTACATGGCCAATCACCAGAGCTATATGGACATTCCCGTGCTCTATGGGTTTCTGCCGGTGCAGTTCCGGATCATCGCCAAGGAATCGCTGTTCAAGGTCCCGTTCATGGGCTGGCACCTCACGCGCGCGGGCAACATTCCGATCAACCGGTCGAACCGGCGCGAGGCCATGCGCTCGATGGACGCCGCCGCGGAGCGGATTCGCGAAGGCACTCCCGTCGTGGTCTTTCCGGAGGGCACGCGCAGCCGAAACGGCGTGCTTCAGGACTTCAAGGCCGGCAGCTTCAAGCTCGCGACATCGGCCGGCGTGCCGATCGTGCCGATCTCGATCATTGGAACCTGCAAGATTATGGCCAAGGATTCGCTTCTCATTCGGCCGGGAATTGTCGAAATGCACATCAGCGCGCCCATCTCAACGGTCCTTGCCGAGAATGAACCTCTCGAGCGGCTGATGAACGATGTCAGGGCCGAAATGGCAGCGCCGTTGATTCCTCGCGGGCTCGCAGAGCCTGGAGCGGCCGCGGAAGGAGCGCCGGCGATCGGCATCTCGTAAGCATGGAAGCCGCGACGACACGATCCACGCCGCACGTCTGCCCATGCTGCGGCCGCAGCACGCCGCTGACGACCTACGGCCCGGAACCGTCGCTGTGCGTCGACTGCCAGAAGTCGTTCGGATTGTTGCAGCCGTTGCCGGTGCGCGTCGGCCCTGACCCGGACGACCCGCAGTGGGGCATCCCGGAGGCCGCAGGCATCTTTCTCGCGTCCGTGCTTGCGCTTCTCGCAGGCGCCCAGATCTTTGTCGTCGCCTACATGATCTACGCCGGCCGCGAAGGCATTGTCCTTCCAAGCGGTGAGGAGATGCTGCAGTCGCCCGGGCTCGTCATGGCGAGCATCCTCGGGAGCGGAGTCGGCCACGTTGTCACGATCGCGCTGGCGTGGCTGGTCGTCACCAACGGCGGCCGCGAATCGTTTTTCCGCAGTATCGGATGGGGATGGCAGCGCGGGATCGGGCCAGTCAGCGTGATGATCGCGTTCGGCGGCGTGTACGCCGCCAATCTCGCGTTCGCGCTCGTGTTCCAGTGGCTCGACATGGTGCCCGAGAACACGCCGTTCGAACAGGTTCTGAGCCTGTCGTTTGCGACACGGCTCGCGATCAGCGTGTTCGCCGTGGTGTCGGCGCCTTTCGTCGAGGAAGTCGTCTTTCGCGGGATCATCTATCCCGCGCTCGCCCGGCGCACGGGCCGCATCGCCGCGATTCTCGTCGTGTCGGCCCTGTTTCTGGGCGTGCACGTTGCGCAATACGACGGGTCGGCTGCGTTTCTGCTTCCGCTCGGGCTGCTCAGCATCGTGCTGACGACGCTCAGGGCGGTGTCGGGATCCGTGATGCCGTCATTCGCGCTGCACCTGGTCTTCAACCTCTGCCAGGTGGCGCTGATCATGTCGGGAGCGGGACGGTAGACCCGAACTCGCGGCCTTCGGCAAGCTCGACGAGCCGCGCAAAGTTCCACGCCTCGCTGTGGTCCTTGTCGATCGGCGTCTCGAGGATCAGCGGAGCGTGCGCGAGCGGCCGGTACCGCGCCACGCGCCCGAGACCAACCGGTCCTATCTGACCCTCGCCGATGTGCCAGTGGCGATCGACGTTCGATCCGAACGCGGCCTTTGAGTCGTTGAAGTGCACCACGCGGACATTCGCGAAGCCGACCGTGTCTCGGATGGACTTCATCGTGCGCTTGAACCCGGCCTCGCTGATCAGCTCGTAGCCGGCAGCGAACGTGTGCGCCGTGTCGAGGCACATGCCGATCGACACCCAGTCGCTGCAGCGCGCGATGATCTCTGCCACCTGTTCGTAACTGCGGCCGATGCAGTCGCCCTGCCCGGCCGTGTTCTCGATCAGGATCGTGACGCTGCCGAGATCGAGCCCGTCAGCGGCCTTCTTGACGCCTTCAACGCACGCAGTGACGCCTTCGTCGACCGATGCGCCGCGCGAACTGCCCGGATGCACCACAAGGAAGTCCGCGCCAAGCATCGCCGCGCGAACGAGCTCGTCGCGGAACGCGGCAACGGACATGTCGCGCCACTGGCCGCCGGTCGCGGCGAGGTTCACGAGATAGTTCGTGTGGATGGTGACGTCGTCGAGCGCAAGCTCGTCGCGGCGCGCGCGAAACTCGTCGGCCTGCTCTTCGAGCAGCGGACGTGCCGCCCATCCTCGCGGGTTGCGCGAAAAGAACTGCAGCGCCGTGCAGCCATGCTCCGCGGCGCTGTCGAGCGCGCGCGGCAGGCCCCCCGCAATCGAGCAGTGCTTGCCGAGCCCGCGTTGCTTCTTTCGCGCCACGACGGCCCGAACCGATCAGCCCTGGAGCTTCGCGGGAAGCACCATGGCCAGGTAGATCACTCCCGCAACGAGCAGCGCGCCCGCGAGTCCGATCGCGAGCGTTGCTCGCGTGCGATCCTTGCCGGCAACGCCGTCCTTGATCGCGCGCCACGCGCGCAGGATGGTGACGGGATAGAGCAGGATGACGTTCAGGATGAGCGGCACCACGAGGAACCACGACGGGCTCCAGATGGATTCGTGCACGACGCCGGCCTCGCCGGACCGCGCATGAATGTCGAGCGCGAGCGCGATGAACAGCAGTCCCAGCCCTGCCGCGCCGAGCGATGCGCCGGCCCACGCCGTCTCGGCATTATGCGACGCCGCGTCGGGCGCGTTCGCCCGACCCGTCAGCCGGCTCTTTACCGCGCCGTACGCGATGTAGACGACGAATCCCAGGTTGAGCCACGCGGCGAAGCGGAACCACGACGTCGACGGCAGGAAGTACATCAGGTAGAAGCACGAAAAGATCCCGAGAATCGGGATGACGATACCGAACGGCACGCGGAACGGCCTCTTGCGATCCGGGTCCTTGTACCTGAGGATGATCACGCCCGAGCACACGAGCACGAACGCGAAGAGCGTGCCGATGTTCGTCAGGTCGACCATCTCGTCGATGGAGGCGACGCCGGCGATGACGCCAACAAACAGACCCGTCAGGATGGTCGTGATATGCGGCGTCCTGAACTTGGGATGAATCCGCGAGAAGAGCGACGGCAACAGGCCGTCGCGGGCCATCGAGAAGAAGATCCGCGGCTGGCCCATCTGAAAGACGAGCAGCACGGCCGTCGTCGCGATGACGGCGCCGACGGCGACGATGAACGTCGCGAACTTGAGCCAGCCGACGCCGCCGCCCATCGCGTTCGCTGCATGCTGGAGCGCAGGTGAGTGGTTCGGCGCGCTCGGCCGCGGTCATCGCCGTCATGTCCGGGAACGACAGAAGTCCCGAAAACACGATCGCGACGACGACATAGAAGATCGTGCAGATGATGAGCGAGCCGAGAATGCCGATCGGCATGTTCTTCTGGGGCTCGCGCGTCTCCTCCGCGACCGTCGATGACGACGGCGTCGTCCTTGATGTACGCAAAGAAAACGACTGCAGCTGCCGAGCTGATGCCCCGGAAGCCGTTCGGCGAGAACGGCGTGTAGTTGGCCGTGTTGACGTACGAGAACCCGACCACGACAAAGAAGATGAGGATCAGGATCTTGATGCCGACCATCACCGTGTTGAACCGCGCGCTCTCGCGGACGCCGTAGACCAGCAGCACGGTCAGCACCGTGACGATGAACGCGCCGAGAAAGTTGAACACGACGTGGTGGCCGCCCAGTGTCGGTGTGGTGTCCCACGACATCGTGCCTTCGGCGACGGCCTTGGCGTAGGACCGGTAGTCGGTCGCCATCCACGCGGGGAAGTCGAGCCCGCCGAGTCGAAGGAGTGCCTGCAAATAGGCCGACCACGAGATGGCGACGCCGACGTTGCCGACGGCGTACTCGATGATCAGGTCCCAGCCGATGATCCATGCGACGACCTCGCCGAGCGTGGCGTAGGAGTACGTGTAGGCCGACCCGCTGATCGGTACCATGGCCGCGAACTCGGCGTAGCAAAGCGCGGTGAACGCACAGACGACGGCGGTGATGATGAACGAGAGCGCAAGCGCGGGACCGGCGCCGGGGCGGGACATGTCGCCCGCCGCAGCCGTTCCCACGGTGCTGAAGATTCCGGCGCCGATGATGGCGCCGATGCCGAGCATGATGATGTCCGTTGCGCCGAGCGTCCGGCTGAGGGACATCTCGGGCTCTTCGGCATCCTTCAGAATGGCGTCCAGGTCCTTGGTGCGCAGAACTCCAAGTGCCATGCGGGTCTCCAGTTGTCGAGGGGTACAAAGGACGCCGGATTATGGGTTTGCGGGTTCGGGGGTGTCAAGGACGTGATCCGGAAACGACGCGCGACAAACGGTGGGTCACACGCAAAGGCGCAAAGATGCCAAGGTAGAAAGGCAACCCTGAGTTCCAATCCGTCGCGCCTTTGCACCTTTGCGCCTTTGCGTGTGATGTCTTTTTATTGAGCCAACCACCGCACGGCGTTAGACTTGCATCGTCATGCCCGCCGACACCCCGTGGTACGAAATCCTCGGCGTCTCACCGTTCGCTTCCGACGACCACATCCGCGAAGCGTACCTCTCGCTCGTCCGCCAATGGCATCCCGACCAGTTCCTCGGCTCCCCGGAACTCCACGACCACGCGCTCGAACGCATCAAGGTCATCAACGCCGCGTACGACGATGTCCGCAACGGCCCGCCGGTATCCGGAGTCTGGTCCGCCGAGGCGCCATTCGGATCGGCCCATCGGTCGTTCATCCTTCCGCGAAGCAGCGTATTCGTCCGCGCGGTCGCGCTTGTGCTGATGGTCATGTACCTCGTGGTCGCGCTCATGCACGCGGTCACGCGGTAGCGCGCGCGCCAGAATCACACGAAAACATTGCGGAATCCGTCGCCGGCAGAGTAGTATCCCGCTTTTCCGCGGCCAGCCGAGTCCGGGCGACGCCTGATCCTTCAGACGGTTCGGGCCAAGTTCCGCCTCCGCTGGACCATACAAAAAGGAACAGGAAGGAAGCTATGAGTCTTGTAGAGGCGCCCGTGCGCCGCTTGTTGCAGGTCGCTCCGCGCGCGCGTCGTGCCGCGCTCACCGTGTTGTCCAGCATGGCCGTGTTGGCCTTTTTCGCCCAGTCGGCGCTCGCGTTCGCGCCTGAAGGCGCCGGGCATCAGCCCGGAGGCGAGGCGAACCTGAAGCTGCCGGACCTCTCAAAGGTCTCGTTCATCGGACTGGACGGCCACACGCTGCTGCTGCTTGGCATAGGCGTCAGCATTCTCGGCATGGTCTTTGGCCTGGCGATGTTCCTCAACCTGAAGAACCTGCCGGTCCACAAGTCGATGCGCGAGATCTCGGAGCTGATCTACGAGACCTGCAAGACCTACCTGATCACGCAGGGCAAGTTCATCCTGATCCTCGAGGCGTTCATCGCGGTCGTCATCGTCCTGTACTTTGGCGTGCTGCTGCACTTCGAGGTGATGCGGGTTGTCATCATCCTGCTGTTCAGCCTCGTCGGCATCGGCGGCAGCTACGGCGTCGCGTGGTTCGGCATTCGCGTCAACACGTTCGCGAATTCGCGGACGGCGTTCGCGAGCCTCGAGGGCAAGCCGTACCCGATCTATGCGATCCCGCTGCGTGCGGGTATGAGCATCGGCATGCTGCTGATTTCGGTCGAGCTGCTGATCATGCTCTTCATCCTGCTGTTCGTGCCGCGCGAGTACGCCGGACCGTGCTTCATCGGCTTCGCCATCGGCGAGTCGCTCGGCGCGGCCGCGCTCCGAATCGCGGGCGGCATCTTCACCAAGATCGCCGACATCGGTTCGGACCTGATGAAGATCGTCTTCAAGATCAAGGAGGACGACGCGCGAAACCCCGGTGTGATCGCCGACTGCACGGGTGACAACGCGGGCGACTCGGTCGGCCCGTCGGCCGACGGTTTCGAGACGTACGGCGTCACCGGTGTCGCGCTGATCTCGTTCATCCTGCTCGGCGTCAACGAGAAGGTCGCCGGCCCGAACTTTGAAGCGATCCAGGTCCAGCTGCTCGTGTGGATCTTTGTGATGCGCGTGATGATGGTCATCGCGTCCGGGCTGTCGTACTTCATCAACGAGGCGTGGACCAAGGCGCAGTACGCCAAGGCCGAGGTGATGAACTTCGAGGCGCCGCTGACGCGACTCGTGTGGCTCACGTCGATCGTCTCGGTCGTCCTGACCTACGCCGTGTCGTACGTCATCATTCCGAACCTCGGCGGCAACACGACGCTGTGGTGGAAGCTCTCGTCGATCATCACCTGCGGAACGCTCGCTGGCGCGATTATCCCCGAGCTCGTCAAGATCTTCACGTCGGTCGAATCCTCGCACGTGAAGGAGGTTGTCACGTCGTCGAAGGAGGGCGGGCCGTCGCTCAACATCCTGTCGGGTCTGACGGCCGGCAACTTCTCGGGCTACTGGCTCGGCGTGAGCATCGTCGCGCTGATGGCGATCGCGTACTACTTCAGCGGCCTGGGGGCCGAGACCGGCCAGGGGCTGAACCTCCTGATGCTGGCGCCGCCGGTGTTTGCGTTCGGACTCGTCGCGTTCGGCTTCCTCGGCATGGGCCCCGTAACGATTGCGGTCGACTCGTACGGTCCGGTGACGGACAATGCGCAGTCGGTGTACGAGCTGTCGCTGATCGAACAGGTTCCGAACATCGCCGAGGAGGTGAAGAAGGACTTCGGCCTCACGGTGAACTTTGACCGCGCGAAGCACCTCCTCGAGGAGAACGACGGCGCCGGCAACACGTTCAAGGCGACGGCGAAACCGGTGCTGATCGGAACGGCGGTCGTCGGTTCGACGACGATGATCTTCTCGATCATCATGGCGCTGACGAACGGCCTGACGGTCAACGTCGAGAACCTGTCGATACTGCATGCGCCGTTCCTGCTCGGGCTGATCACGGGTGGCGCGATGATCTACTGGTTCACGGGCGCTTCGACGCAGGCGGTCACGACGGGCGCGTATCGTGCGGTGGAGTTCATCAAGGCGAACATCAAGCTCGAGGGCGTCGAGAAGGCGTCGGTCGAGGACAGCAAGAAGGTCGTCGAGATCTGCACGCAGTACGCGCAGAAGGGGATGTTCAACATCTTCCTCGCCGTGTTCTTTGCTACGCTCGGGTTCGCGTTCGTCGAGTCGTACTTCTTTATCGGGTACCTGATCTCGATCGCGCTGTTCGGTCTGTATCAGGCAATCTTCATGGCGAACGCGGGCGGTGCGTGGGACAACGCCAAGAAGATCGTTGAAGTCGTGTTGAAGCAGAAGGGCACGCCGCTTCACGACGCGACGGTGGTGGGCGACACGGTCGGCGATCCGTTCAAGGACACGTCGTCGGTCGCGATGAACCCGATCATCAAGTTCTCGACGTTGTTCGGGTTGCTTGCCGTGGAGCTCGCGGTGAGCGTGAAGGGCTCGTCAGGCAATGGCGCGATGATCGCGGCGGTGCTTGCGGCGGCGTTCTACCTCGTCTCGGCGACGTTCGTGTGGCGGTCGTTCTACGCGATGCGAATCCAGACGGGCGAGTAGTCAACAGTCGGCTCTTCCTCACGACGAAAGCGCCGTCGCGCCTTGTGGCTTGCCGGCGCTTTTGCTGCTACGCCAGGCCAAGGACCGCACGAATCTTTGGAGTGCGCCGGCAAGCGCAGCGCGACGGCGCTTTTGCTGCTACGCCAGGTACTTCTCGCGCAGCACGCTGATGTGGTGCGCCACGTGTCCCGCGAGGATGTGCGCCAGCGCCCGGACGGAGATCGGATTGCCGCTCGCCGTTCCGATGCGGGTCCATGCCTCGTCCGGGAGGCCCTTGAAGAGCAGCACGTTGGCGGCTCTCAGGTGGTCGAACTGCTCGGCGAGGTCGCGCAGCGGCACGTCGTCGAACTTGCCGTTGGCGACGTAGGGGTCCTGATCCATGCCGGGAATCGGCTGCTCGTCGCCGCGCGCGAATGCGAGTGCCCGGAACGAAAACACGCGCTCGGCGTCGATGATGTGGCCCATGAGCTCCTTGATGCTCCATTTGCCCGGCGCGTATCGGTAGGCGCCCTTCGACTCGTCGATCGACGCGAGCAGTTCGCGAACCGTGGCGAGCTGGCTGGCGAGCGTTTCGACGATGTCGCCAGCAGGAACGAGCGAGACGTAGCCGCCATAGTACGATGCGTATTCGGTTGGTTCTGGAGCGGCTGCTGTTGCCTTGGACACGGTGTGGCCTCCTTCGGATCGGATGTGATGTCGGCCGACAGCTTACCCGGCGTCGCGCGGTCCGTGTAGTACCACTTTGACCGCTGCGAGCGAGACCAGTTAGACTGGCGCGTCAAAGTCTCGCAAGCGCCCGTAGCTCAGCCGGATAGAGCACCGGTCTTCTAAACCGGGGGTCGAAGGTTCGAGTCCTTCCGGGCGCGCTTCCCTTTCGGCTCGGACCCTCTCGACCTGGGTGATGAAACGACCATCTGAAAGCGTCGACCCGCGCTTGAAGTCTTTCGGTGAGGAAGTCAGACTGGACACATTCAACGTCCACGAGACCTCAAACCTTGGCTTCAAATGACTGAGACGGGAACACCTCCGCTCGACAACGTCAGCCAGTTGCTTGCTCGATGGGGCAGCGGAGACAAGGCTGCGCTCGACGAGCTCGTCCCACTCGTCTACACCGAGCTTCGGAGGCTCGCGCGAAGCCATCTTCGCCGGATAGGGGGCCCGCAAACGCTCGAGCCGACGGCGCTCGTCCACGAAGCGTACGTTCAGCTGGCGGATCAGAGCAGCATCAGCTTCGAGAATCGCGCCCAGTTCTTTGGACTCGCCGCCAAGGTCATGCGCGACATTCTCGTCGATCATGCGCGGCGCCGGCACGCTGCCAAGCGTGAAGGCAACCAACTGCAGGTGTCACTCAGCGTGGCCGATCGCATCGGCAACAAACCCGCGGTTGATCTGCTGGCGCTCGACCTCGCAATGCAGAGACTCGCCGAGACAGGCTCGGAATACAGCCGCGTCGTCGAGCTGCGCTTCTTCGGCGGTCTCACGATCGAGGAGACGGCCGAGGCCATGAATCTGTCGCACGCCACCGTCGAGCGATACTGGAGCTTTGCCAGGGCCTGGCTTCGCCGTGAGCTTGGCAGTTAGGCAGCTATGAAAACACCGGGCGACATTCGGCGCCTCGAGGAGCTCTTCAGCCAGGCCGTGAGGCTCGAGGGCGAGGAGCGCGTTGCCTTCGTCGCCGAGGTGCAGACCTCGGATCCCGATCTCGCCGCGGAGTTGGCATCGCTGCTGGAAGCGCACGGTCGCGACGGGTCCTTTCTGGCCGCACCCGCTCACGAGGTGGTGGCGCTGGCGATCGCCGACGCGCAGCCTCATTTTGCCGTCGGCCGCACGCTCGGTCGCTACCAGGTCGTGGCGCCGCTTGGACGAGGAGGAATGGGCGAAGTCTACCTCGCCGAGGACTCACAGCTCGGCCGCAAGGTGGCCCTCAAACTGTTGCCCGGCCGTTACACCGATCACAAGAGTCGGTTGCGGCGGTTCATCCAGGAAGCAAAGGCCGCATCGGCGCTCAATCACCCGAACATCATTACGATCCACGAGATAGGCGATTCCGACGGCACACATTTCATCGCAACGGAGTTCATCGAAGGCGATACGTTGCGACGTCACCTTGCCAACGGCCGGCTTGCCGTGACCGAGGTACTCGACATCGCAATTCAGATCGCCGGCGCGATCGAGGCCGCGCACGAGGCCGGGATCGTCCATCGGGACATCAAGCCCGAGAACCTCATGCTGCGGCGGGACGGCTATCTGAAAGTTCTGGACTTTGGCCTGGCCAAGCTCACGGAAGCGTCGACCCCGCCCGAGCAGGGATTGGACTCGCAGAACGCCACCGCAATGATGAACGGCACAAGGCCCGGGACGATCCTGGGCACGCCGCAGTACATGTCACCGGAACAGGCACGGGGCCTCGAGCTGGATGCGCGGTCGGACATCTTCAGCATCGGCGTCGTGGTGTACGAAATGACCACGGGCCACGCGCCGTTCACGGGCGACACCAACATGGACGTTGCGGTCGCAATTCTCGAGAAGGAGTCTCCTCCCCTTACGCAATTCGTGCCCGATGCGCCAGCCGAACTCGAGAGGATCGTCGTAAAGGCGCTGCAGAAAGATCGACGGCAACGCTACCAGACGGTCCGCGACATGTTGCTCGACCTGAAGGCACTGAAAGAGGAGTTGGCTTTCGACGAACGGCGGGTGAGGTCGCGCGGCCCTGGTACGAATACCGCTTCAATGGCTGCGAACGTGATGACCAGTGAGCATCGGCCACACGCCGTCGCGCGTCCCGACCACCGACGGCTGGCGGTTGGGCTCATCGTTCTTGCGCTGGTCGCCGCGCTGGCGATCGGTGGAGCATTGTTGTGGCCGCGCCCGCAACCGGCTTCCGTTCCTCCCGCCGGAGCGACCTCGGCGCCCGAGCGCTCGTTGAGTTACTGGATTCTCGTGCAGAAGTATCGCGACGGTAAGCCGTACCAGGATCCGATACGGCTGCGAGACGATATCAACTTCGAAAAGGACTATCGATTACGGTTGAACGTCGCCAGTTCACAGAGCGGCTACCTGTATCTTTTGAACGAAGGGCCCGAACTCGACGGTGGGACGCCTTCATACGTCGTGATGTTTCCCACCGCCGCCACAGATCAACTTTCGGCGCGGCTCGAGGGAAACGAACAGGTCCAGATCCCGGAACAGAGCTGGTTTCGATTCGACGAGCAGGCGGGAACCGAGAAGATCTGGCTCGTGTGGGCCGATCACGCCGTGGACCAATTGGAGGCTGTCAAGCACTTCGCCAATCCAAGAGACAAGGGACTTGTCGCCGACGCCGGTCTCAGAGCCGGCATCGACGAGTTTCTGAAATCCAACTCGTCGTCGAAGCCACTGGTCGAACGAGACGACGACAACGCCGAGACGGCGCTGCGTGCAAACGGCGATCTGCTCGTCCACGTCATCAAGCTTTCGCACCACTGACCTGTCCGGCCGCGCCTGTTCCCGTGAGGGAGCTCAGCTCGAAACTGCGGTCTTAGAATTGGAGGCTGTATGTCCAGGAATCCGCGTCTGCCGCTCGTCCTCATGCTGATCCTGAGCCTCGCACCGACCGTGACCGGCCAGTCGAGTCAGGATATCCGGCCGTTCGGGCCCGACGAACCCGTTGAACGCGAGATCTCCGGCGGTGAATCGCACACTTACCGAATCGCGCTGACGGCGGGGCAGTTCGTCCGCATTCGCCTCGACCAAAAGGCCCTGGACTGCGCCCTCACGCTGGCAGCGCCGGACGGCAAGCAACTCGCCGAGATGGATTTCACCGGCGTCGGCGAAGTGGAATCGCTCGCGATGGAAGCGGCCACCCCCGGCGAGTATCGACTGACAGTACAAAGCGACCCGGCATCGACGTGGCGCGGCTCATATCGGCTGGAAGCGACGGTCCAATCGCCGGCATCTCCGCTGGACCACAAGTACCTTGCTGCCCAGACACTGATGCTCGAGAGCGCGGCCCTCCGAAAGTCTGACGCGGACGCGTCGAAGCAGGCGGGCGAGAAGCTCGGACAGGCGCTCGCCATGTGGCGCGAACTGCAGGATCCGTCATGGATCGCAGTCACACTGGGCGAAATCGGAGACGTACTCGCCGGCGCCGAGCAGGAAGACGAGGCGCTCAAGTACTACGAGCAGGCCCTGGCCTCCGCTCGCGAGTCCAAGCTGCGGGCGCGCGAAGGCGTCGCACTCGGCGCGCTGAGCGGGATCTGCTACAGCACGCGGGAATATGAAAAGTCGGCCGGATACGGCGAACAGGAGCTGGTGATCAAGCGCGAATTGAAGGACCGAGCTGGCGAGGGCAACACGCTCAACGACCTTGGCGTGGTGTACAACACGGTGCGCCGCGCCGACCGCGGCGTCCCGTATTACGAGCAGGCGCTGGCGATCAAGCGCGAACTGAAGGACCGAAAAGGGGAATGCAGCACGCTCCACGATGTGGGTTGGGCGTATCTCGGGTCGAGCCGTTCCGAGGAGGCGCTCGCGAGTTTCGAACAAGCGCTGGCACTCTCCCGCGAATTGAAGGATCGGCATCTTGAGGACGGCTGTCTGAGCGGCCTGGGTATTACAAACCAGTCGCTGAGCCGCTACGAGAAAGCCATCGCATATTTCGAGCAGGCCTTGGTGATCGAACGCGAGGTGAAGGATCGCAGCAGCGAGGGCGTCACGCTCGCCTATCTCTCCAACGCGTATTCCGCGCTGCGCCGCTACGACAAGTATTTCGAATATTCCGAACAGGCCCTCGCGATCAGTCGCGAGACCAAGACCCGCTACGCGGAAGGCCGAACACTTAGTGACATGGGCGGGGTCTACCTCATTCTTGGCCGACTCGATAAGGCAACCGAGTGTCTCGAGCAGGCCCTGGTCATCAACCGCGAGCAGAAAGACCGGATGGTGGAGGGTTTCACGCTCCGAAGCCTGGGTGGTGTCGCCAACAAGCAGGGCCAGCCCGCGAAGGCAATCGAGTACTACGACCAGGCGCTTGCCATTTTCCGTGACATGAAGTCACGGCCGCACGAGGCGAGCACGCTGAATATGCTGGCCCAGCTCAACCGGTCGCAACATCAGTACGACAAGGCGATCGAGCAGTCGGAGCAGTCGCTGGCACTTGCCCGCGAGGTGAAGAATCCCGAGTACGAGTTGAACGCACTCCAGAATCTGGCCTGGACAGAGAATGACCGCGGCAATCTTGCGACGGCGCGGTCGCGCATCGAAGACGCGTTGAAAGTCGCCGAGTCGCTTCGATCTGATCTCGTCAGCCCGACGTCGCGCGCGTCACTTCTCGCGTCCGTTCAAACTTCATACCAGCTCTGCACGGACATCCTCATGCGCCAGCACAAGGCGGAGCCGACGAAGGGTTTCGACGCGCTCGCCGTTGACGTCAGCGAGCGCCAGCGCGCCCGCAGCCTGCTCGATCTGCTCGTCGAAGCAGGCGCCGATCTCCGCGCCGGGGTGGATCCCGCGCTCATCGAGCGCGTGCAGACGCTGGAAAAACAACTCAGTGACAAAGCGCGCCAGCGGACGGACACACCCGAGGCAGCCGCCGCACTGAAACTGGAGATCAGCCAGCTCGAAATCGAGTACGAGCGGGCGCAGGTCGCCATCCGCCAGAACAACCCGCATTACGCCGCGCTCCTTCAGCCGCAGCCGCTCAAGCTCAAGGAGATTCAGCAGCAGCTCGACCCCGACACGCTGATGCTCGAGTACGCGCTCGGCGCGAACCGAAGCTACCTGTGGGCGATCACCCGGGATTCGCTGACGAGCTACGAGTTGCCCAAGGCCGAGCAGATCAACCAGAGCGCGCTGCAGGTGTACGGACTGCTGACGGCGCGCAGCGCTGAGAAGCGTGGCGAATCGGCAGACCAGCGAGCGCAGCGTATCGCACAGGCCGAAGCGAGCCTCGCCGGGGCCGCCTCCGCGCTCAGCACGATGGTGCTCGCACCCGCCGCAGCCGAGCTTGGCAACAAGCGGCTTGTCGTCGTGGCTGACGGCGCGCTGCAGTACATTCCCTTTGCCATGCTGCCTGCGCCGGCGGTCGCCGTTCAGCGACCGCTGGTGGTCGATCACGAAGTCGTCAGCTTGCCGTCCGCCTCCGCGCTGGCGATTCAGCGCGCGGAGCTGGCAGGCCGCCAACCCGCGCCAAAGACACTGGCCGTCATTGCCGACCCTGTCTTCGATCGCTCGGATACGCGATTGAGCGCATCCGCGCGGAAGTCCACCGAAAAAGAAGAGACCGAGCTCGTCGCGTTCAACGACGCTCGCAGCATCGAGCACTACGAGGAGCAATCCAAGGACACGACGGGACCGGCCACGCGCCGATTGGTCATTCCGCGCCTGCCGTTCACGCGCCTCGAGGCGCAGCGGCTGATCCTGCTTGCTCCGAAGAACTCGAGCCTCGACGCAATCGACTTTCGGGCGAGCCGCGCGACCGTGCTCAGCGGCGAGCTGAGCCAGTATCGCTACGTCCACTTCGCGACACACGGCTTGCTGGACAGCGAGCGGCCCGGTCTGTCGTCGCTCGTGCTGTCGATGGTGGATGCGAACGGCAACACCGAGGACGGCTTTCTGCGCGCGAACGATATCTACAACCTGAAGCTGCCGGCCGAACTGGTCGTTCTCAGTGCGTGCCAGACCGGACTTGGCAAGGAGGTCAAAGGCGAAGGAATGATCGGGCTGACGCGCGGCTTCATGTACGCGGGGGCTGCGCGCGTGGTGGTGAGTCTGTGGAACGTCAACGACAGGGCAACCGCCGACCTGATGGCGGCGTTTTACGAAAAGATGCTGAAGCGGGGCGAGCGTCCCGCGGCCGCGTTGCGCGCGGCGCAGGTTGAGATGTGGAAGCAGAAGCAGTGGCGGTCGCCCTACTACTGGAGCGCGTTCGTTTTGCAGGGAGAATGGAGGTAGCGTGAGGGGATTCGACGGTGGATTGCGGTTTGTATAGTGAGTAGGAGGATGGACGCGTGAGGAAATGGATCTGTCTCTTTGCCGTCGGCCTTTTGATTCACTGCGCAGTCGCGCGATCCTGGGCTCAGGATGCCGATGCGACGCGGCATCTGTGGGATACGGCGACCGATGCGCCACCGAGCGACGCTGCGCCGGTGAGAAAGAAGCCCGTCAAGCGGCTCTACCGCGTCGCCACGCCGGATGTCCCGGTCGCCGGCGTGGTGCCCGATACTGTCATCGGCGTGACGTTGTGGCGCATTCGCCCGATCCGGCCGGCCGATCGCGGAGAACGGCTGATCACCCACGAGGGCCCGGACTCGACCGAATGGGTGCCCGAGCGCGTGTCGTCAGGCACGCGGCTCAAGGAAGGCGACCGCATCCGAATCAGCATCGAAGCGGCGCGCACCGGCTACCTCTACGTCATCGATCGCGAGACGTACGCCGACGGATCGCTCGGCGAGCCGGTACTGATCTTTCCGACGACGCGCACGCGCGGCGGCGACAATCAGGTCACTGCTGGCGGCGTGACTGAGCTCCCCGGTCAGGAGGACGCACCTCCATTCTTCACCCTGAGGCGAAGCAAGCCCGAACACATTGGCGAAAGCATGACGATCATCATTTCGCCGGCGCCAATCGAGGGTTTGAAGATCACCGACAAGCAGCAGAAATTGTCCGTCGAGCAGGTCGCCGTGTGGGAGAAGGCATGGGGCGGGCAGGCCGGCCGTCTCGAGATGGAGAATGGCGCGGGCCGGCAGTGGACGCGCGCCGAGAAGGACGCAGGCCTCGACGGTTCACGGTCGCTGACCACGGCCGATCCAGTGCCCCAGGAGATCTTCTACCGCCCCGGTGTGAGCAGTGCGAACCCGTTGCTGATTCAGGTGCGGCTCAAGTACACGCAGCCAGGTCGTCGCCCGGCACGCTGACGACCGCCGGCTGCATCTCTCGGGAGTACTGCCACAACGCCCGGTCGACGTCCCGCATCGAGAGGCCCGACCGGAGAGCAAGTTCGCGGCACGCCGCCACATACGCGCTCCACAGCGCGTGGGTGTGCGCCGCGCGCGCAGGCTCGTCGACCCCGAGCGACCACAACGCCCGCACGTCGAGCACCGGGTACGGGTCCGCGTGGACGAAATGCAGGATCGCCGACGCCGTCGGGAGGCCGACCCCGTCGAGCGCCCTCAGCGCGTCCACCCGGATCTGTTCGTCAGGGCTCGCAAGCGCCAATCGGGTGGCGCTTCGGACCGCGGCTGGCGTGTTGCGCGCGCACCGCGGTTTCGAACGCGGCGTCTTCCAGGCGCAGAGCGCCAGGAACTCGGATCGCGTGACGTGACCCCGGGCGCGAGCGGCCCGGCCGATGGCGAACATTGGGTCGTCGTTCGCGGCGCCGAAACGCTGGGCGTACTGTGCCAGCTGGGTGGTCCTGCAGCGAAGTTTCAGCACGATCGTCACGAGGGGAAGACATTAACGCAAAGGCGCAAAGAGGCAGAGCCGCAAAGGCGCAAAGGAATCCAACGGCCTCTGCGTCTTTGCGTCTTTGCGTGGAGTTTTCTCCCCCGCCTAGAATGTGTACAGGATCGACAGATTCGCCCAGTTCAGCGAGTTGTCCGCCGCATCCTGTCTGAAATAGTCCGTCCGCACGTGCCGGTACTCAAGCGCCAGCGTCACGTTCGGATACAACTTGTACTGGCCGTTGACCATGAACGTCTGGTTGCGCTCGCGCATCCCCGTCAACAGGTCCTGATCGTCGTTCTGCTCGATACCGTACCCGGCGTTCGCGCTCAGGTTCTTCCAGCGGCTCGTCACGTCGGCCGGCGCCTCGATGTGCACTTCTCCCCAGCCGCCCGTTGAGTTGATCCCCTCGGCGCGTCCGTTCATCACGACGCCGGACTGGATGACCTGGCCCGAGAATATGCCGAGCGCCCGGCCGTGGAACGCTTCGCCCGACACCCTCGCAAACGACGAGAGCCACACGTTCGCATCCACGCCAACGCCGTAGGAATCGATTCCCGCCGGTTTGAGCGACCCGGCCGGCGCGTCCAGTTCCGCCAGCTGCCGCTGGTAATGGCCGCTGACGCCGATCGTCGTGGTCTTCTTGAACGCCGGGAGCGCAAACGCCATCCGCGTCTCGATCGCCGGCATCGAGCCGCGCTCACCCAATCCAAGAAGCCGGAACCCCGGGTTGCCGCTGTTGTCGCCGGCGTTCGGGTCAAGCGCCGCGGCCTGGACGATGAACTTGCCCTGATCGCCGATCGATGAGCGATGCTCGTAACGAATCTGCGGCAAGCGGTACCACAGGTTTCCAGAGCCCGCGAAACCTGGAATCGCATACGACGCCAGCGTCGTCGGATTGAGTGGCTGGAACACCGCCCAATCCTGACCGGCTTCGAGCGAATCGTTCTTCCAGTCGAGCCGTGCGAACGCGAGCCTGACTCTGAGCAGATCGAAATCCATTCCGTTCGGGAACGCGGGCTTGCCGCCAAACATGTCGAACTCGAGTTGCCCAGACAGCTTGGCGTTCGCGACCGTCGGCCCGTCGAACTTGAACCCGAATCGCGTCTGCCTGACGGTCATGTTGTAGTTCTGGTGGTTCTGATCGAGCGTCGACCCGTTCTTGAGCGCAAAGAGCGGTATGTCCGCGTTGTTCGATCCGCCGTCCACATAGTTCGTGCTCAGCAGCAGGCTGCCGTAGAACGTCACGGGACGCTTGGACTCCGACGTCACGACGCCGGCCGTCTTCTGGTCGAGCGACGCGATGCCCTTGTCCGCAGACTCCTTTGCCGACGCGAGATCGGTCGTCAACCGCGCGTCCGTCTGCTTGATCGACGCAATCTCGGTTCTGGACTCGGCGTCAGATTTCTCGAGCCGGGCAACGCTCGCCTGCACCTGGACGAGCGCCTCGTTCGCCTGGCGCGCGGCGTCTGCAGCGCGCGCCGCCTGTTCCTGTGCGGCGCGTGCGTCGGCCTGCGCCCGCGCCGCGGCCTCCTCTGCCGCCTGTGCGCGTTGTTCGGCCGCTTCGGCGCGCCGTTCCGCCTCCGTGATTCTGCGTGTGGTCGCGCTGTTCGTTGCGCGCAAGCGGCGCGCATTGGGTGTTCCGTCCGCGGCCGCTACCGACGTCGCG
>JBGAKX010000086.1:0-19500 GCA_044224215.1 Blastocatellia bacterium | reverse complement strand
GTTGACGACCGTTCTTGGTGTCTGCGCAAGCGACGCGACCGGATGCAGCATCATTGCCGCGACGGCGATCAGGGCGAGATGTCTCATCGAGGACTCCACGGTTCGGAATTCAGCACGTTGTACTCCTCGGGCGCGCTCGACACAACGCCGCGCGACGGCCGACGTCTTGGGGCAGCCTGCTGCAAGTCGCGTGTCAACGAAGTCCGGGGCAAGGACGAGCACGCTCGCCCTTACCCCGAATCTGCGGCCCGGTCCGTTTCACGCAGGCCCTATTGGAAGACCGAGTCGACCTTGACGACCGTGACATCGTCCGCCTTCACCTTGACCGGATACACCTCGATCGTCTTGTCCTCCTGCATGATCAGGTCGGGCTTTGGCGAGTTGTACGTGATTGGCGACGGAGCGTTTGCAACGATCGCGTCCTTCAGGGCGGCCCCGTCCTTTGTCACCATGACGATCCGGACGGCGCTCGATGCGAGGTATTTTCGGATCGCCCGATTCACGTCGTCGAGCGTGAGCTTTGCGACCTGTGCGCGCATGTACGGCGCATACTCGGGAATGCCGTAGTAGTTGCTGTCGAGCGCATAGCCGAGCCGCGTGTCCTGTGTACTGGTCAGCAGGCTGGCGTTCTTTTCGAGGAAGGCGCACGTCGCTTCGAACGCCTCCTTTGACATCCCGTCGCGTACCAGCTTGTCGAATTCGTAGAGCGCTGCCCGCAGTGCAAACTGTCCGTTCTGCGGCTCCACAGGACGGATCCAGATCTGGAAGATCTGCTGGCGCCGTCCAAGGTTCGGATCGGGCTCGAACTGGAACATGCCTCGCGGGAAGTACTCGATGTAGGCATAGTCGCCGTAGTTGAGGCCGCGCGCCTCCCGCAACCTCTGGTACAGGTAGCTGTTGCTGGACCGGTGCTGCCCGAAATACGACGCGACCACCGCCAGTGCGGGCCAGTCGGCATCGGCGCGGGTGACATCGATCGGGAAGCCGATCGAGATCGCGGTCGACCGCGTGGGACGCTCGATGATCGTGATCTTCGTGCCCGGATCGAGCTTTGGTTTCGGAAGGGCCACCGGCTCAGGCGAACCGGCCGGAAGCACAGCGAAGTCCTTCTCCACCCGCGTCGCGAATCCCTTCGGAAGGCCTCCGGCCAATCCAATCCGTAGGTTCGCCTGCGTGTAGTTGGCCTTGTAGAAGTTCTTCACGTCGTCGATGGTAAGTGCCTCGAGCGACGAGACCCGTCCCTGGTTGACGTGGCCGTATGGCGTGCCGCGGTAGATCTCGGCGTAGAGCGCTTCCTTGCCGAGCTCCTCGTCGTTCCCGCCCCGCAGGCTGACCTTCAGGTAGTTGATCTGGTTCTCCTTGATCCGCTTGAAGTCGTCTTCGCGAAACCCCGGATCGAGGAGCATCTGCCGGATGATGCCATAGTACGCGTCGAGATTGTCGATGTGCGTCGTGCCCGAGAAGACGGTCATCTCCTTGTCGACCTGCGAGTTGAACGACGTGGCCATCGGATACATTGCCTCGACGATCTGATCGTACGTCATCGCCTTGGATCCGCCGTCCGAGAGCAGGCTCGCCGTGAGCGCGGCGACGCCTTCCTTTCCGGCGGGATCGCTCGCAGCGCCGGTCATGAAGACCAACCGAAACGAAACGAGCGGTGAGTCGACGGGCTGCAGCACCGTGCGGGGCCCGGATGGCGCGCCGGCGGCGAGCGCCGGAACACAGAACAGCAGAAGGAGCGCAGTGACAAGTCCGGTTCGTGCGAGTCTCATTTCGATGCTCCCTCCTTCGGCTCGGGCTTTGACTGAAGCGTGACGGTCGTCCGGTTGTTCTCGACGAGGAACTTGTCCGCCGCCGATCGAATGTCCTCGGGCGTGACCGCCTGGTACTGGACGTAGAGCCGCTCGAGCGTGTCGGGTGTACGACGCAGCCCGATGTACGGTGCAAGATTCGCCGCGATCGCGGCAGAACTGTCGAGCGACAGCGCGAACGAGTACCGCTGCCGCGAGCGCGCCGCGTCGAGCACCTTCTGCGGAACGAGCTCCTTGCGGTACCTGGCAACCGTGTCGAGGATCTGGAGCCGAACGTAGTCGATGTCGGCAGGATTCTTTACGCGCGCGATGATCGTGAAGAGCTCAGGGTCGACGCGCGACGAGAAGGACACGCCGAACTGGTCGACCTTCTGTTCGTTGATGACGAGTTTCTTGTAGAGATCCGAGTTCTCGCCGAAACCGATGCTGGAAAGAAGATCCAGCGCAGGCATGTCGCGCGAGTCGTCCGAGTAGGCGGGCGCGCGGAACCCGATCGCGAGGTAGGGCAGTGTCGGGGACGGCCATTCGACCGTTGCCTCGCGGGGACCCGTTTGCGGCGGTTCCGCAGGGATCTTCGGGGCCCAGTCGCCGCGCTTCCAGTCGCCGAACTCGCGCTTGACAGCCGTGAGTACGCGATCCCGTGTGACGTCGCCGACGACGATCACCGTCGTGTATTCGGGCCGGTAGTAGCGGTTGTAGAACTGCAGGCTGTAGTCGTACTGGTTGGGGAAATCCTCGATGTCCTTGATGAACCCCATCGTCGTGTGCGAGTACGTGTGCGTCGAGAACGCCGTGGCGCGCAACGTCTCGAACAGCTTGGAGATCGGGTTCGCGCTGTTCTTGTTGTATTCGCCGAGCACAGCGAGCGTCTCGGTCTTGAATGCCGCCTGGTCGTACTTCAATCGCTGAAACGCGTCCGCCTTCAGCCTCAGCACCGTGTCGAAGTCTTCCTTTGAGAAGTCGACGTGGTATACGGTCCGGTCGTCCGTCGTGTAAGCGTTGGACGACGCGCCGGCCTTCTTGAGAATCTCGTCCGCCTGCGCGGGCGTGAAGTTCTCGCTTCCGCGGAACATCAGGTGTTCGAACAGGTGCGCGTACCCCGACTTGCCGGGCTCGACCTCGTTGCGAGACCCGGACTGGACCACGATGTACAGCGAGACAAGGTCCGGGTACCCGGTCGGAATCGTGATCAGCCTGAGACCGTTGGGCAGATCGTCGATCGTGTACGCGTACGGAAAGATCTTTGCCGCGCCCCCTGCCTGCGCCGCCGGAGCGAGCAGGACGAAGAGGACGAGGCCGGCGACGATACTCGTCAAGCGTGATGAAGCCACAGAACCACTCTCCCGATGTGAAATGTCATCCGAACGGGCAACTATACCTCATGGCGACCGCTGATCGCGGCGTTGCGGCGAGCACTCGTCCGCCGACCGGATGCTTGGGTTTGGCGTGCGAGCATGTGACACTCGTTCGGCTGGTATGGCGCCGCTCGTTGGAGCGCACGGCGCAATTCGCTCACGCAAACTTCATGATGCCGATCAGCACACGACGACGACGCGGTGTCAGCGCGGCTGTGCTCGCCTTCGTTGCCTTCGCGCAACTGTCAGGCGGTGGCCAGGTTTCGGCCCAAGCGGCGACGCACCGGCAATCGCAGCGACCCGCCGCCACCGGTGCGTCGCGCGCTGGCAGGCTCACCTCGATCGTGAATCCGTTCATCGGAACGGGTGGCCACGGCCACACCTTTCCGGGTGCGAGCGTGCCCTTCGGCATGGTGCAGCTCAGCCCGGACACGCGGCTCGAAGGCTGGGACGGATGCTCGGGCTACTACTATGACGACACCCGGGTGTACGGCTTTTCTCACACGCACCTGAGCGGTACAGGAGTGTCGGATTACGGCGATGTGCTGCTGATGCCGTCAACGGGCGATGTCAGGCTGAACAACGGTGCTGACGGCCGCCCCGGGTATGCGTCGTCGTTCGACAAGGCCGACGAGCAGGCATCGCCAGGATATTACCGAACGGTGCTCAAGGATTACGGCGTAACTGCCGAACTGACGGCGACGACTCGGGTCGGCGTTCACCGATACACGTTCCCGCCGGCCCGCCCAGCCCACGTCGTTATGGACCTCGAGCACCGTGACGAGACGCTCGAGGCACAGATCGCCTTCAACGGCGATCGCGAGATCTCCGGGATGCGGCGTTCGCGCGCGTGGGCACAGGATCAGCACGTCTACTTCGTTGCACGGTTCTCGCGTCCGTTTGCGACGCACGGGATCGCGGTCGACGGCCTGCCGCAGGACAGCCTCGGGACCGCGACGGGGAAGCGCCTGAAGTGCTGGGCCGGCTTTGGCGACGAAGGTGGTGATGTCGTCGTGAAGGTTGGAATCTCGGCCGTAAGCATCGACGGCGCGCGCAGGAACCTCGACGCCGAAGTTCCCGGTTGGGACTTTGACAACGTCCGGGCGCGCGCGGTTGCGGCGTGGGAGCGCGAGCTCTCAAGGATCCAGGTCGACGGCGGAACCGACCAGCAGCGGACGATCTTCTATACGGCGCTCTACCACACGCTGCTCAGCCCGAATGTCTTTGTCGACGTCGACGGCAGCTATCGCGGTCGCGACCTGATGATTCACCGGGCGAACGACTTCAACTACTACACCGTGTTCTCGTTGTGGGATACGTTTCGGGCGCTCCATCCGTTGATGACGATCACGAACCGGCGCCGCACGAGTGACTTCGTGCGGACGTTCGTCCGGCAGTACCAGGAAGGCGGTCGATTGCCCATATGGGAGCTCGCAGGCAACGAGACCTACTGCATGATCGGATACCACGCCGTGCCGGTCATTGCGGATGCGATGATGAAGGGGATCACCGGCTTTGACGAACAGGTTGCGTTCGAGGCGATGAAGCACAGCGCCGAGGAGGACCGTCGCGGCCTCAAGGGCTACCGCCGCGCCGGATACATCCCTGCCGAGGAGGAGTCCGAGAGCGTTTCGCAGACGCTCGAGTACGCGTACGACGACTGGTGCATTGCGATGGTGGCGCAAAAGCTGGGGCGTCTGGACGACTACGCGAGCTACATGCGCCGCGCGCAGAGCTACAAGAACCTTTTCGACCCGAGCGTTGGATTCATGCGGAGCCGGCTCGAGGGAACGTGGTTCGCGCCGTTCGATCCCGCCGAGGTCAACTTTAACTACACCGAGGCAAATGCCTGGCAATACACGTTTTTTGCGCCTCAGGACATGGACGGTTTGATGGATCTTTTCGGTGGGAAGCGCGCGTTTGCGGCGAAGCTCGACGCGCTGTTCGGCGCCGAGAGCAAGATTGCCGGGAACCAGCAGGCCGACATCACCGGCATGGTCGGCCAGTACGCGCACGGCAACGAGCCAAGCCACCACATCGCGTATCTGTACGCGTTCGCGGGCGAGCCGTGGAAGACTCAGGCAATGGTGCGCCGGCTCATGGACACGATGTACACGGACCGTCCCGACGGTCTGATCGGCAACGAGGACTGCGGACAGATGAGCGCGTGGTTCGTGATGAGCGCGCTCGGTTTCTACAGCGTGACGCCGGGCTCGAACCAGTACGTGATCGGCACGCCGCTGTTTCCGAAGGCGACGATCCGGCTCGAGAACGGATCGAGTTTCGTGATCAGCGCGCCTGGGGTCTCGCAGTCGGCGTGTTACATCGCCGGTGCCAGGTTGAACGGCGCTCCGTATTCCAGGTCGTTTCTCGAGCACGCCGCGATTGCGCGCGGGGGCGAGATCGTCTTCGAGATGAGCGACCGGCCAAACATGCAATGGGGAGCGTCGGACTCGGATGTTCCGCGGACCGCGATTGTCGACGATCCGATCGTGCCGGTGCCGTTCGTCGCCAAGGGGGCGGCGGTGTTCGAGAAGACGACGGGCGTCACGCTCGGCGATGTGGCGACAGACGCCGAGATTCACTACACGCTGGACGGGTCCGAACCGACACCGAAATCAAAGCTCTTTGACGCGCCGATTCCTATCAACGAGACGACGACGGTGAAGGCGGTCGCAGTAGTCGCGGGTCGCGCGCCGAGCGCGGTGCTCGCGGCCACGTTCCACGAGATTCCGGAGGGCCGCTCGATTCGGCTGAATGCCGCATACTCGCGCCAGTACAGTGCGGGCGGAGACAACGCGCTGATCGACGGATTGCGGGGCGGCGCGAACTTCCGCGACGGCCGATGGCAGGGATACCAGGGCACGGATCTCGAGGTGGTCGTCGATCTGGGCTCGCCGCGGACGATCCGCAGGGTCTCGATGGGATTTCTGCAGGACGCGCCGAGCTGGATCCTGATGCCGCGCACGGTCGTTTTCGCCGTGTCGGATGACGGTGTGAATTACGTGGATGTGGGGACGGTCGCGAGCGGTGTCGCCGATACCGAGACGGGCGTCGTTGTTCGCGACCTTGGGGTGAGCGTCGACCGCAAGCGCGCGAGGTATGTGCGCGTGCGCGTCGCGTACTACGGCGCGCTGCCGAAATGGCATCCCGGGGCGGGGAATCCGGCGTTCTTCTTTGCCGACGAGATCGTGATCGAGTAGGGGAGGGTCAGTGCCCGCCACCTACCGGTGTTTGGCCGGGCGCTACCGCACCCGGCTCTGGATCACGGCTTGTGTGCACCTGTGGAACCAGAGCCGGGTGCGGTAGCGCCCGGCCCACGCCGGAGGTCAGCTCTTGCCCCAGCCGACGATGCCGTCGATCGCCCCGACAGCCAGCGGGTGGTATCCCGGTCGCGCCTTCGCATAGATCTCCAGCGCTCGCTGCTTGCCCTCTGGTGTCTTCACCAGCTCCCTGTAGAGCGGCTCGATCAGCTTCTTCCGGCCGATCGTCACCAGGTACTCCTCGAGGCGCGCATTGGCCGGCGCGTACCCCGCCTTGATCGACATCATCAACCACACGAACTCGATCTCGGCGTTCCCCAGCCGGGTCAATCCGAACGCCGCATCGAGCTCGGCCATTCGCGCCGTGCCAAGCGGCGACGGGAGGTACTTCAGGAAGTGAAGCCACTCCTGCGTGGACCAGCTGCGTACCTGCAGTCCGGTGGCCGGGATCTTCCCGTCAAGCCACTGCTTCGCCTGCGCCTCGACCAGTCCGAACGCATCCGACGCGGGTCGCGGCGCCGAGGAAGGAAGCCCCGGCTTGTATACCCACTCATCGACCGGGATCTTCGCGGCAAGCTCGGCCTTTCCGGCGAACAGATGCTTCCGCATGTAGTCGAGCGCCTCGGCAGTCGTCACCGACTGGAAGGCGTAGTGGTCAAAATACCCGCGCAGAAACTGGTCGAACTTGGCGCGTCCAAACGTCTCCTCAACCAGGCGGAGAAAGAGCGCGCCCTTCTCGTACGGCACGTTCGTAAAGCCGTCGTCGGGATCGCGTCCAGCCAAGTCGATGTGAAGAATCTGGTCTCGGCCGTCCAGCGAGGCGAGCTCCTCTTCAAGCGTCTGGCGGCCGAGTATCGCCTCCATCTCCTCGCGGTCGCGGCCATAGACTTCCTCGACGATGCGGCGCTCGACGTAGACCGTGAATCCCTCGTTCAGCCACAGGTCGCTCCACGTGGCATTCGTCACGAGGTTGCCCGACCACGAATGCGCGAGCTCATGAGCGACGAGCGAGACAAGACTGCGGTCGCCAGCAATCACCGTCGGTGTGGCGAAGGTCAGCCTGGGGTTCTCCTGGCCGCCGAACGGAAAACTCGGCGGCAGCACGAGGATGTCGTACCGTCCCCAGCGATACGGGCCGTACAGGCGCGCCGCCGCGTCAATCATCTTCTCGGTATCGGCAAACTCGTACGCCGCACGCTCGACAACCGACGGCTCCGCATAGACGCCCGTACGCGGTCCCATCTCGCGGAACGCGATGTCCCCAACAGCGATGGCGATCAGGTACGACGGGACCGGCTGCTGCATCTCAAACGAAAAGTCGCCGTCGCGCGGTGCATTCGGGTCGTTGACCGCGCTCATCACCGCAAAGAACTCCTTCGGAGTGTGAATGCGCGCCGAATAGGTCTGGCGAATCTGCGGCGTATCCTGCAGCGGGATCCAGGTGCGCGTGAGAGCCGATTCTCCCTGTGAGAAGAGGAACGGCAGCTTCTTGCCCGCCGTCTGCGACGGCTCGAGCCATTGAAGCGCCCCGGCATCGGGGCTCGAATTGTAGCGAACGCGAACGTAGCGCGCGTCGGACGGCAGCGTGATCGTCAGCGGCGCTCCCAGCGCGGGTTGCGCCGCTCCGAGCGCAAAGTCGGTTTTGGCAAACGTCTTGCCGTCGGGCGACGTCTCGACGCCGCGAATCGTCAGATCGCGCGTGTCGAGAACGAGTTCATTCGTCGACGAAGCAATGCGCTCGATCGTGAGCGTGACCGTTCCCTCGAGTTGCTTTCGCTCGAAGCTGACGTCGAGGTCCAGCGCAACGTGCCGCACGCGCACCTTGTCGGTATTGGCGAATGAATGGACGTCCTTCACCGAGACGACACGCTCCCTGGCTTGAACGGTAAGTGGAAGAAGACCAATGGCGAGAAGAAGAACAAAGGTTGACCTGAGCACTCGGCGCAATACTCCCGTGTTTATTCGGCCTGCGGACTGCCACAAGGACTCTAACATGAAATGAACAGGCGCCCCCGCCGGGGCGCCTGCTCGTTTCCCGCGAATGAGCCCGTCTACTTGCCCTTTACCTGCAGTACCGCGGGCGTGACGGTATCTGCAATGCTCGGGTTGTAGTACTCGTAGACTCGCGACGCAAAGCTCTGCGCCCTGAGCGGGAACTTTGCGCGCAGCTTGTACGAGAACTCGACCGTCTGGTTGGGTGCAAGCCCGTCAAAGTACAGGATGACCTGCTTTGCCGTGATCGTGAACTTCTGCAGCTTGCCGCCGTTCTTTGCGCGTGTCTCGTCGACCAGCGATGCGAAGTCCTCGCCCTGCGGCTCGAAGCCCGGAGGGATTCCGAGGTCCACCATGATCATCTTGGCGGTGGCGCGCGTGTTGTTGCGGACCTTCACCTTTGCCGTCGCCATCTCGTCCTGGGCGAGGGTCGTCCGGTCGTAGGCGAGATCGATCGAGAGCGGCTCGCCAGGGTTCGCCGGCTTGTCCCACGGAACAAAGTACCTGCCGACGATCTGGTACTGCATCGCGCCCTTGCCGTTGAACGAGAGCCCGATCTTGTGAGCGCCCGCGTGCGTGTAGGCCTTCAGGTCGATCAGGTGAAGCAGGTCGTTGTTCTCGCGAGTGATCTCCACGCGATCGACGGCGTTTCCGTCGACCGACACTTCGATCGTGCCAGCCGTGTCGGCATTGGCGCCCTTTGTGAACGAGAGAATGAACGCCTTGAGCGCGAGGATCGTCGCCTGCGTCGTCTGCCAGTTGCCGTACGCGTCCTTGTTGGACGTCAGGTAATCGAGCGCCTTCTTTGCAAGCGTGCCCTTCTGACCCGACTTGAGCAGCGCCTGGGCCGCAAGCGCCGTCGTCTCGAGATCCGCCGAATCGTCCTTGGCGGAGGTGGGCGTTTCGCCCTCCTGCTTCCAGTACGCCGTCTTGCCGGTGTCCGTCGCCTTGGCCGCCAGCAGTTCGATCATTCGACCCTCCCATGCCTTGTCCTTGCCGCTGTCGACGGCGAAGTTCGCGATCACGGCCAGCGTGTATGCATCCTCCTTGCCCGTGACGTGCGTTGCGACGTATTGGCGCGCCTTGTCGACCGCTTCACCTTTGTATCCGGTTGTCGCGAGCGACCAGCCGATGTATGCGGTGATGCGCGTGACGTCGGTGTTGTACTTGTTCGTCGCGCCCTCGTTGATGAAGTTCTTGTCCGGCTCCCAGCTGCCGTCCGGCTTCTGCTGGCTTGCGAGCCACTGCTGCGTCCGCTCGATCAGCCTCGGATCCACCTCGTGGACCTTGGACATGTCATAGAACTCCTGCAGGCCGTACGACGTCAGGATCTTGTTGGCCGGCGCTTCGCCGAACCACGAGAAGCCGCCACCCTGGACTTCGAACGTCACCAGGCGCTGGTAACCGAGCGAGATGAAGCCTTCCGCCTTTGCCTGGATCTCGGGTGTCAGTTTCTTGCTGGTCTTCAGGTAGTCCATGACCAGCACGTTCGGATACGTCGACGATGACGTCTGCTCAAAGCAGCCTCCCGGCATTCGAAGGATCGAATCGAGGCCCTCGACGACCTGCGACAACGCACCCGGGTAGAACTTCACAAAGATCTTGGACGCGTCCGCCAACGCATTGGCCGGAAGCACGACGTCCTTCTGCACGGCCCCTTCGAGCCGCTCGTTGATGACGACCGCGCGCTCCTCGCCATTCGGACGCACGTCGACCGTACGCGCGACGGCATCGCCGGGCGATCCGGCATTTGCGGCGAGCGTGCCCGTCACCTGCAGCTGTTGCTCGCCGATCTTGGACGCCTTGATCTTGAAGTAGGCGACACCGACTTCGCCCGAACCGACCTGCACCTGCTTGGACGGAACGTCGCCGTCGAGCGTGAACCAGGGATCCTGGCGGAGCTCGAGCGTAACCTGCTGCGCCGTGGGAAGGTAGTTGTAGACCGCGACCGGAACCGAGATCGCGTCTCCTTCGGTCAGCGCGACCGGCAGGTCGAGGTCGATGAAGAAGTCCTGGAACACCTTGATCGGGGCCGTTGAGGAGCCAAGCGCACCTCGCGTCGTCGAAGCAAGCGACGTGATTCGCCACGTGGTGATCGAATCGGCGAGCGGAACCTTGATCGACGCGCGTCCCTGGCCGTCCGTGATGAGCGCCGGATTCGTGTAGAGGGTTTCGGGGAAGAAGCTCGGACACGCGGTCCGCCGCCGCCGCCGGCCTCATCCTTGTCGCCGACCGTGCTCGCTGCCTTTTTCAGCTCACGGTCGTCCATTGCCATCTCGCGCGGCGCCGCCTCGTTGCGGGCCATCTTGGCCTGAGCGGCCATCGGCACTGGCGCGCCGTCGCGCCGCCTGCCAAAGCCGCCGGCACCGCGAACCGCCTCGCCGGCGAGCATGATGCCGTCCTCTTCCATTCCGTAGGACTGCATTGCGGTCAGCGTGACCGGTGACGACTTGCGCATCGAAAGCTGCGCGTCAACCACGCCACGCGCGCCAGTCGGCAGCGTGAGCGTTTTGTAGATAGTCGTCAGGTACGGCACGCCTTCGAAGACGACGTGATACCGGCCCGGAGCGAGGTTCGGGATCGAGTATTCGCCGCGTGCGTCACTGTAGACGGCGAGCGTCCGCCCGTTCGCGAGTCCGCGCGCGGTTACCTTCATGCTGCCGAGCGGCTTGCCGTCCTCGCCGCGAATCGTGCCCTGGATCGCGACGCGTCCGCCCGCGATTGCGTTCGGCTCCACCGTTGCCTTGCCAGCGAATGGCGCGGTCGTGGGAACGTTCCCCGCGGCGCCAGGCTGCGCGTAGAGCGACACGGTAAGCTCGTCACTGGTGTCGCCGCGTCCGTCCGGGCCGAGCGAGACGAGCGTCAGGTACCCGGTATTGCTTCCGCCGAGGGTCCCCTGGCCAACCAGCGGATTGCCCCACGGATCGATGAGCGAAGCCGCAGCCGTGTTCGAGCTCTTTGCGTAGAGCGCGACGTCGGCGCCGAATCCGTCGCGGGACGCCGGATGCGACGAATACCACGCCGACACACCCGTCGCCACGCGCTGCGCCTGCTCGTATATGCGCTGCTGATATTGGCCGAGGAACTCGTTGCGCTTGGCGTTGACGGCCTCGCGGCCCCGTTCGACGCGGACGTCACGATCTGTGGCCGGCGCCGCCGCGGCGAGCAAAACGCGTGCTGCCTCCTCGCGCCGACCTTCCATCATGGGTCGCGGCTGGCCGGGCGCCACGTCGTCGATGATCACGTTCTCGAACGAGAACTGGTGCACTTCGTAACGCGGCGTCAGGAGCTCCTTCTGCAGATAGAGAAAGACCTTGGCAAAGCCAGGCTGCTTGTCCGACAGCGCAAACACGGCTTCATCGACGATCTCGATGCCCATCGCGGCCGAGACGCCTCGACCCGCCGAATCGGTCACGTGGAAGTCGATCCGCGCGTCCTCACCCGGCTTGAAGCTGTCGCGATCCGCGCTGACGTCCACCTTCAGATCGTCGGCAGGATCGACAAAGATCAGCCTGCGGTCCGATATCGGGTCCGCGTCGCTGGTGATCTGGTATGCGCGGATCTCGACGGTTCCATACATCTCGGGCGTCAGGTCGAGCTCGAGCTGTCCGCGGCCGTTCGCAGTGTCGATCGCGCGCGTGATCAACGTCTGTCCATCGCGGACCACGTCGATGTAGACGGCGCCACGCGACCTGGTCGACATGGTTTCGAGCGTCGCGGTGTCGCCGACCTTGTAGATTGCTCGGTCGGTTCGCAGCATCAGGTTCTGGTTCTGCGGCTTGGCCTCGAGGTTCACCGCGGCCTTTGCGATCCGGCCCTTTGCGTCCGTGGCGGTCAAGTTGAGCGTCATCGGCTGAGCCGTCGCCTTCACGGCAATCGTCGCGACGCCGCTCTCGCTCGTCTTGAGGGAGGCGGGCGAGAAGTTTCCGGCGATGGTCGTCTCGGCGGGAGCGCCGTCTGGGTACGTCGTGAGCAGGTAGACGCGGTTCTCGAGACCTGGAACGAGTTGGCCGCTCTCCGGCACCGCAAGGATGAGAATGGGTGTCGCGGACACGAGGATGTCGCGGGTCTTGTTCTCGGTGTGGTCCGCGGTGTCCTTGACGTCGACCGCGATCGAGACGGGCGCGCTGCCTTGTTCCGTGCTTCGGCCCGCGAGGAAGTCGGGCAGCTTTGAAGAGAACGTGAACTGGCCGTCAGCATTCGTCTTGCCGGTTATGCGCGCGAGCTCGGTAGACTCGACGTCAAACGTCGTCAGCGTGAGCGTCACCGCCGCATTCGCAAGTGGCTTTCCGAACAGGTACTTGGCGGTGACCTTTCCTTCGACGTTCTCTCCGGGGCTGAAGTAGCTCGCTGGCTGGCGCTCTGCGTCGCCGCTCAGCTCGATGGCGACCTTGAACTTTGGCAGAACGTACCGGTCGACGGTGACGGTCTTCTCCTGCGTCGTGGCGGCGTCGCCTTCGCCGAGGATCGCGCGGACATGCCACGGTCCGAGATTGACCTCGTCGGCGAGCTCAAAGTCGGCGGACGCGATGCCGAAAGCATCCGTCTTTCCACGCTGCTTGAAGACCTTGTTGCCCTTGGCGTCCTCGACCTCGAGCGTGACGTTCTGGTTCGCGACGGCATTCCGCGTGGGGCCGTCGAATGACAGCGCGCGCAGATGCATGGTCTGGCTCGGCTGGTAGAGCGGCTTGTCGGTCGTCAGGAGGATCCGGTCGCGACGAACGAGCTGGATCGGCTGGGCGAACTCGACGGGACCAAGCGGCGTGATGGCCGAGACCTTGATCTGTCGCGCGCCGAACGAGTTCTTTGGCATGAGGAAATCGGCCTGAACGGTTCCGAAGCGATTCGCGCGTCCGGCAAAGACGCGCGTCGAACGGTCGCCGTCGACCAGGTCGACCTTCAGGTCGCTGTCGGCGAGCGGGTCGCCCGATCGCGAGTCAAGCGTCAGAATGCGGACGGAGGCCTGAGAACCTGCGGCATAGGTTGTCTGCGCGAACATCCGAACGACCGGAACGTGGAGGATCTCGGACACGGAAACGATCTTTGAGACACCGCCGGCATCGACGCGCATGCGTGCCCAGGCAAGGTCCTCGAGCGGAACGGTCTTGCCGAACGCGATGTTGGCGGTCATCCGGTCGCGGCCCGCGCGGGTGACGCGCATCTTGGGCGCGAGCGGCTTGTCCGCGGCGTCAATGACCTCGAGCGATACGTCCGAGGCGCCGTTGACGGCCTTTGATGGCACGTAAACCGTCAGCGTGCCGTCCTTGTACGTGGCGGCGACCTCGTCGCCGGCGGCGAAAACGGGAACCTCGGGTGTCGAAAGGAAAAGAAAGCTGATTGTTGCGAGTGCAATAAGAGTGGCTGCAATGCCGGTGCGGTTGATTCGGGATCTGCGGGCGCGTGCCATCTGTTCGTCCTCCGTGGCCGGTAGTCTGATTCACAGCTGTAATAGCCGCGATGGCCGCCGGGTTCCCCCGGATGGGCGAAAAGGTGTTCGCATTGTTCGACAATTCACGCAGCGCGGCCCTGAACACGCGCCCTGTGTGCGTGCAACTGCCCGCAAGCGGGCGATGGTCCCCGGCTGTGGACCCAGCCGGGGACGCCCTATTGCGAGGTGATATCGAACGTCGCGAATGTACCACTCGTGTTGCGGATGTTCAGCAGCGCCTTGCCGCCGTGCGCGGCCAGATACGCGCCGATGGTCTCGCCGGTAAGCAACGTGCCCTGTTGAACGACCTGCGTCCCGGCCTTCTTGACCTTCGCGGGGGTCACGAATGGAATGCCGTCGAGGAACACGGTGACCGGTTTCGTGAAGTTTGCTCCGCGCACGTTCAGCTTTGCAGTCTTCACCTTGACCGACGTAATCGTCGCCGGCGTCACCGCGATCTCGTTCGACGGACCGCTCTCGCCCGTGTCGTACTGGCCCGTCACGACGAAGAAGGAGCCGCCCGACGCGACCGACGAACCGACCTGTGTCTGCGACGGCGGAACCGACGCAAACCTGTTCGCGGGAGTGGGTTGCACGCCAGGCGAGCTTGATCGATACACGTTGTAACCGATCAGCGTGTCGCGCGGGCCCTGCGAGATCCCTTCGGCAACCGGGTCAGGAACGTCATCGCAGATGTGGGCATTGATCGGCGGAGGCCGTGTGCCACCGAGTGCGAGCGGAGGCGGCATCCACGTCACGCACGTGAATCCGCCGGGCTGTCCGGACGCGCGGAACAGCCAGTTCCCCTGCACGATGAGCTGGTTGTCAGCGTCGGCAAGCGATCCGTGGCCGTTGAAATGATCGCCGGACGTGCTGTTGAAGAATACCCACGATCGGACCTGACTGATACTGCTCGTGTCGAGCGCGCCTGGAAAGATCGGAAGGTTGTCAATCGAAGTGACCGTGGGCGTAAATCCTACCCATACGTCGCCCTGCTGAATCACGATTGGCAGGTCAAGCCGTACTACCTGAAAGATCGTGTTGCTCGGCTGCAGCAGGAAGGTCTGGTCGATCTTCAGTGTGGCGTTCGCAGGTACCCCCGTGGCATCGGGATCCAGATAGACGAGCAGCTCGAATGTCTGCCCCGCCATAAGCCCGGTCGGCCCGACATCGGTACTCGTCGGGAACAGGAACGACACAGAATCGAGCGTGAAGGGCAGGTATTCATCCGCCACGGTGAAGCGGTTCATATAGACGGCCTGAGTCCCAATCGTCTGGTTGTTGTTGACCACGCCGAGCGTTTGTTCGGCGGAGCCATCATCAACCTGCAGGACCACCGGCGTATCGCCGGTCCCGGTCGTACTGGATGGCGTCGATTCGGCATGCGTGAGCTGTCGGCCCACCAATCGATTGTCGCCACGAGGAGCGCGGACGCTGCCTGTTGCGGTGCTCACAACCAGGATCACGAACAGACATGCGAACCGTACGACACGAGCCTTTGGCGAGTACGACACAGTGGACTCCTTTCAGTTCGTGGGAAGATGGCAACCGGCTTTCAAGTACCCGGTATTCTACTCCGATCGCGCAAACATGCCATCGCGTCCGTGCGTCGCACAAATCGCCGTTTGCGTGGAATAATTCGGGCGAAGCGACGGATTGGATGCAGGTGGCTCCGCACCGTTCGATTTGCGAGGAGAGGGAACCGTGAAACCAGCCGTGCTCGTTGCATTCGTCGGAATCGCCGTCGCGGCAGGTGTTGCCGTCGGCAGTCGCGCTCTTTCGTCCTCCGCGTCCTCGGGAACGAGCATTACCGTCGAGCCTCCCGCGTCGTCGGCGTCCAGAGGCACGGTGGTCGTCGAGTTGTTCACGTCGCAGGGCTGTTCGAGCTGTCCCGCCGCGGACAAGCTTTTGAGCAAGCTCGGCGCGGATCCGTCGTACGCCGGTCGCATCGTTCCGCTCGCGTTTCATGTGGACTATTGGAACTACATCGGCTGGAGCGACCCGTTCTCGTCAAAGGATTGGACCCAGCGACAGTACGCCTACGCGTCCAAACTGAACCTGAACGGCGTCTACACGCCGCAGGTGGTCGTCAACGGCAGCGCCGAGACGGTCGGGTCGAACGAATCGGCGGTCACGCGCGACATCGACCAGGCATCGAGGGAGCCTCACGCGACGCTGCAGGCGGCGGCGAACTACGAAGGTGCCGATGGGATCGTGGTCCACGTGGACGTCTCGCCAACGGATGGCCTCGCGGCGAGCGATCCAGTGCTCGTCGTTGCGCTGTACGAGAACGGAGTCGAGACCAGGGTCCTGCGGGGCGAGAACTCGGGACGCGTCCTGACGAACGACTTCATCGTCCGGCGGATCGAGGAGACGAGCATTGTCCCGGACGCCAAGCGCGGGTCGGGACGAGACGTCCGGTTCAGGATCGACCCTGCGTGGAATCGGGCACATCTTGGGGTCGCCGCGTTCGTGCAGGATCGGTCCACGATGCGGATCCTTGGCGCGACGACGGCCACGCCGCGCTGACGAGCCGTCCAGCCTCGGACCGTGGTCAGTAGCCCCCGAACGCGGCGCGCAACAGCTTGAAGAACACGTCGGTGTTGTCCTGCACTCCCGTGAACTGCATCGCGGCCTTGCCGCCGAATGCCGAGATCGGAACGTCGGACGCCGTATGTGCCGCCTGCTCGCCGGGCACCTGACCGCGGATGAAGAACCCCGAGGCGCGCTCGTTAGGGTCGGCTTCGAGCCACGTCTCAAACCGGTCGCCGTTTGCGCCAAAGCCGATGACGAGCTTGTAATCGGGATCGGCAACCATGGGATACCCGTCCGGCGCGATCGCGTACTTTGGAAAGCCCGCTTCGTCGTAGCGGCCGACCGCCGATTGGCGTGCGGGCGCGGCATTGTCCGGCGAGACGGGAGCAAGATTCTGTGCGTCGCTCGGGAGCGCCTGCATTTCGGCAGTGGTCTTGCGAAGCGCGCCGATCACCGAGAAGCCGGCGCACTCGTGGTCCGACACGACGATGACGAGCGTGTTCCCGTCGCGTTCGGCGAACTCCCGACAGACCCGGATGGCGTTGTCGAACTCGATCGTCTCCCAGATGGCGCGATCGGCGTCCATGCTGTGCGTCTGCTTGTCGATGCTCGCGCCCTCGACGAGCAGGACAAAGCCCTTCCGATTCCGGTCGAGCACCGCGAGCGCGGCGCGCGTCATTTCATCGAGCATCGGCTGGTCCGGCGCTTCGACGTCGTCGACCACGCCTGCAGCCGCCGGGTTCCGGCGGTGCGCGATCTTGTCGAATGCGACGTTCATGTTTCCCGTCGTGAACAAGCCGAGCATCTTGCGGGTCTTGGGATCGGCCGCAACGGCGTCGAGCTCGGTTTTTGATGCAGCGTATGAGAATCCTTTCGCGCGAAAGTCGCCCAGCAGGTCGCGCTCGGGATCGACGACTCCCGGCGGAATGCCAAGCTCGGACGCCGACAGCGCATCCAGCTGGTAATCGGTCGCCGCGGACCGATTCGAACCCGGCGTCCCCGCGGGAAGAAACCAGCGTGCGCCGCCGCCGAGAAGCACCGTGACGCCATTGCCGCGTCCATCCGGTAACTCGCTCTCGTCGAGGTACTGGTCGCAGATTCCGGTCCCGGCACCGCGATTCGACGTGTGAACTGCAAATGCCGCAGGTGTGGCGTCCTCGAGGTCGGCGGTCGTGACGATGCCAACGACCTTGCCGAGCTTTCGATGGAGGAGCTCTCCGATGTACTCGACACGCGGATTATCGAACGCGCCCGGCGTGTTGTCGGGGTAGACGCCCTCCTGGTTGTTATTCGACTTGCTGCCGGTTGAATAGCACGACATGCCGGGCGACGAGTCGGTGACGATCGAGTTGAGCGAAGAGGTCATCACCATGCCGCTCACGGGAAAGTCGTCCATCGCCAGGCGACCGTTGGCCTTGCCGGCGGTGTAGCCGTACCGGACGATCCGCGCGGCAGTGCGGTGCGCGATGCTCATTCCGTCACCGAGACAGACGATGATGTTGCGGTACTTTCGGCGCGGCCCCGCGACGTCGACGATCTCGAATGTGTTCGTCACGCTCGCGGGCGTCGTGTCGCCGGTCTCGGTCGCGATGGCCGTGATCGTGTGCGTGCCGGCGACCGTCGACGCGAAACCCCTGATCGTGAAACCGCCGGTGGCATCGAGCGACGCGAGCGTGAGCGCGCGCGAAGAACCATCGATGCTGAGCGATACGCTCGCAAGCGACCGGCCCGCCGTCGGGGAGAACTCGACACGGATGTCGAACCGCTGGTCCTTGACGAATCGCGCCGCGTCGGACGGCAGGATGCGAATCGACGGGCGTGCCATCACGGTCGACACGCCGCAGGCGGCAACGAAGAAGAAGGCCAGCGCTATCCGGTGCAGTGACATGGTGAGCGTCCCCTGAGAGTTGTGCGTGGCGGAATCCACGTGACCGGCAATTGACCACAACTCCACGCGTGTTCGCAATCCGGCGCGCAAGGCCGCGAGCCGGCGCATGCACGCGCACGTGCGATACGGATCACACCCGCTGTTGCAGGCCCGAGGTTTTTTAACTTCGAGTTCATCTGTCCGAAACAGCGCGATCAACACGGACGGGAATACTGACCGGCTTAAGGAAGCAGGTCATTCGGTACCAAGGAGTCCGCTCGAAGGCACGAACTCATATGAAGAGAACTGGATTTCATTTTGCAGGTGCACTCTCGCTTCTGGTCGTCATCGCCCTCGCCGTTGCCGCACGACCGGCAACTGCCCAGCAGGCACAGGGCAAGCTCGTCGGTTCGGTTGGCGACGTCCGCAGCGGCGAGCTCATTCGCCAGGCGGAGATCCAGATCGCCGGTGTGAGCAAGAAGGTCATGACAGGCGTCGACGGCGACTATTCCGTCGAACTGCCGGCCGGCACGTACGACATCGTCGTCTCGTTCCATGGCTACATTTCGCAGTCGTTTGAAAAGGTCGAGATTACGGCCGGCGAGACGACACAGATCGACGCGGTGCTGACGCCCGTGGGCTACGGCGAAGTCGTGGACGTTGTGGCAGGCGCGGGCGGGGACGTCGTGGCGGCGCTCGAAGAGCGAAAGACGGCCACGACGATATCCGACAGCATCTCGCGCACCGAGATCGCAAACGATACGGCATCGACGGCCGCCGGCGTGCTCGAGCGCGTGCCGGGCGTGACGACGAACGACGACTACGTCTACGTACGGGGTCTCGGCGAGCGCTACAGCAACACGCTCGTCAACAACGCGATGATCCCGTCACCGCAACCCGACCGGAAGGCGATCCCGATGGACCTGATTCCGTCGAATCTCCTGCAGGACGTCAAGATCCTCAAGACCTTCACGCCGGATCAGCCGGGTGAGTTCTCGGGAGGCCTCGTCCGGCTCGACACCATCGAGATGCCCAAGAACACGACGTTGTCGGCGAGCTACTCGATGGGATTCAACAGCCAGACGCAGGGGAAGCCGTACCTGTCGTATCCCGGAGGCAGTCTCGATTACTTCGGCTTCGGGGTCGGAGACCGCGCGCTGCCGGACATCATCCCGGTCAACGAGCGAGTCGTGCGCGGCAACATCTTCGTTCCTGGCGGCTTCACGCCCACCGAGCTGCAGACGTTCGG
>JBGAKX010000085.1:0-19467 GCA_044224215.1 Blastocatellia bacterium | reverse complement strand
GACCCCCGGATGCGTTGAAACTGCGTTTGGGACCGTGAAAGGGTCCGGCTCCGCGAACCGGCGCGACCCCTTCAGGGTCGCTCGTCCATTTGTGCGTGTTCCGGGGGTCGTCGTCGCGCGTCGCGCGCCATGACCCCCGGCTATTGTCACGCACCCCGTCGGGGTGCCCGAACTGAGCCACCGTCGCGCACACGCTCAGGGTTCGCCGACCGGTCGCCCCGGGTGACGGGAAGCACCGCGCACGGACACTTAGTCGTGTGCACCTACCCCCCCGGCAGTTCGCCCGTTCGCTGCAGCCACTCCAGAATCGGCGGAGACAGATCCTCGACGCACTGTCCACGGAACAGCGCCTCGCCGTTCTCGGCCGCGTCGCACGCACGCGAAAGCTGCCCGATGTTCTGCGCGACGTCGCTGTCAGGCCCCGCGTCGAGCTCCCGCTGAATCTCGCGCGCTCGTGCAAGCGCCTCGCGTGCGCTCCGTCCGCGCGCCAGGTCGATGAATCCGCGCTCGCACCACACCAGCGCCAGCTGCAGCCTGTCATCGACCTTTGAAATCAGCCGATACGCCTGGTCGACGCTGCGCTCGGCGTCGGCCGGGCGACCCAGCGTCCGCTCGACGATCGCCTGCATCGTCAGCAGGATTCCCTCGTTGCGCACGTTGGACATCTCGCGCGCAACGTCCATCGCCATCCGGTTCGCGTCGAGCGCGTCGTCGAACCGCGCATTCCGCCAGTGCTGCACGGCGAGATTCCCGAGAATGATCCCCTCTTCCCGCCGATCTCCGATGCGACGCGCGACGGCAAGCGCCTCGGCAAACAGCCCCTCGGCCACGTCAAAGTTCTGGCGATCGCTTTCGAGCAGCGCGAGGTTCCCGACCATCTTTGCTTCGATCGACCGATTGCCCGTCTCGCGAGCAATGGCGATGGACTCGCCATAGAGCTGGACCGCGCGATCAAGCTGGCCCCGGTTGTAGTGGACGATCGCGATGTTGCCGATCTTGACGCCCTCGCCGGACCGGTCGCCCATCTTTCGATGTGCTGCAATTGCGTCGTTGTAGCACTCGAGCGCATCGTCGAGCCGCCCCTGCTGAAGGTGCACATTTCCGAGGTTTCCGCTCGTGACACCGATCAGCGTCTCGTCGCCGAGCTGACGCCCGAGCGTTAGCGCGGATTCGAATGCCGCTCGCGCGTCGTCCATTCGGGCGCTCTCCCAATAGAGGATGCCCAGCTTCCTGCGGCCCTCGGCTTCGAGGCGCACCTCGCCCATGCGCCCGGCATCCAGAACTGCCCGCTCGGCCATGCGGATTGCATCTGCCGTTCGGCCGCGCAACCGCAGGATGTCGTGCGCGAGCTCGATCCGAACCCCCACGGACTCGGCCGGCGACGAGCCCTCCAGCGACAGATACGCGCGGTACAGGCGATCCGCCTCGCCGAGGGCGTACTGGCTGCGAGCGGCGCGCGCCGACTTGAGATACGCCGTTCGCGCCCGCTCGACGTCACCCGCCACCTCCCAGTGGTACCCGAGGGTGGCCGCGAGCTCCGGCTGCCGCTCGGCAAGCGTCGACGAGATCGCTTCGGCAGCTCGGGCATGAATCGCCGGCCGCATGTCCTCGGCGATGCCGGCGTAGGCGACTTCGCGAATCTTGTCGTGCACGAACCGCAGCCGTCCCTGCGGTGTGACTGATACGACGTGCCGCTTGATGAGCTCCGCGATCGGCCCCTGGGCCGAATCGTCCGATATCTGCGCGACGCCGAGCACCGCGGACACGTCGGTTTCACGGCCGAGCACGGCCGCCGCAGCCACGATCTCCCGTGCATCGTCTGGAACGTCGTTCAGACGGCGACCGACCAGCTCGCGCAACGACCCGGGCAGCGGAATGACGACCTGCTGCGACAGGCTGTTGCCAGTGTCGGTCACCTGCCACTCGCCGGCGGAGTCGCGCCACAGGAATCCCGCTTCGACGGCCGCGCGCAGGTACTCGGCCACAAAGAACGGGTTCCCCTCGGACTGGCGGGCGAGATACCTGCTGAACACGCGCGGCGGTGGCTGTAGCGACAGCATTCCACCGACGATGCTCGCGACGGCAGGCTCGTCGAGCCGATCGAGACCGATCACCTCGATCCCGGGCTGCGCCAACAGCTGTTCGAGGTCCGGACCGACTTCGTCGGTGCGATACGTCGCGACAACCAGCACGTGCGACAGCGCGCCGGCTGCCGACCGTGCGGCGTGATCGAGAAACCCGATGGTGAGCTCATCCGCCCATTGCACGTCGTCGAGAATGACGACAACAGGCCGTCCATTCGCGGCAAACTGCTCGATCGTGTCGGACAACGCGCGAAACAGGCGCAGGCGGGCCGCATCGGGAGTCAATTCGACGAGCTCGCTCGGCGCGCCGGCGCGCACGAATCCCGCAAACGACGGCGAATACTCGGCGAGCACCGGCGCGCACGCGCCGATGACGCCGCCCGACGCGATCGGGCCGTGCTGAACGCACCAGTCCGCGATTGCATCGAGCACGGGCTGCAATCCGCCGAGGGGCGTCTGCCCGGCCGTCCCACCAAACGCGCGGCATTCGCTGACGAGCACGCGCAGTCCCCTGGCGCGCGCGAACCGGCCGGCCTCTGCGACGAGCCGCGTCTTGCCGATGCCGCTCTCTCCACCGACAGCGACGAATCCGCCCGACCCACTGTCGAGTCTCGACACGCACTCCCGCAGCGTCTCGAGTCGACTCTCGCGCCCGGCGAATGCAGGACGATAGAGGTAGGCTCGGGGTCGAGGCCCGTCATCGTCGCCATCGATTCCGATTCGGGCGAGCGCAACGGCGACGTCCTCGGCGTACCCGATACGATCCGACGGCCTCTTGGCGAGCAGCCGCAGCACGAGATCGTCGACTTCGCTGGACACGCCCGCGCAATGCAACGACGGGGGCGAGGGATCATCCGAAAGGTGCGCCCACGCCATGTCGATCGGGCGCACGCGCTCGAAGACGTGCCGACCCGTCAAGGCCTCGTACAGAATGCATCCGAGGGCATAGAGATCGGCACGCGCGTCGAGGGGCTCGCCCTGGATCTGTTCCGGCGACATGTACGCGATCGTTCCGGCGCCCTCTTCCGCGATGTCCAGCGCCTCTCGACCCGCACCTCCCGTGAAGCGCGCCGCCAGGCCAAAGTCCACGATCACCGGCCGTCCGTCCGAATCCACAAAGATGTTGCCGGGCTTGAGGTCGCAATGCACGACGCCTTCGCCGTGCAGGTACGCGAGCGGCGCGCAGAGCCGCCTGATCAGCCGCAGTCGCTCGTCGAGCCCGATGGTCGAACCGTCGCGCCCTGGCATGAATTCCCGCAACGTCCTGCCATCGAGCAGGTCCATCGCATACCACGGGCGGTTGTTGTGGATTCCGCTGTCCACGACGCGCACCACTCCAGGGTGGCGGAGGAGCCCGAGCGAGTAGATCTCGCGTCGAATCGCGGCGAATTGCGCCTCGTCGCGGACGCGAACCGTCTTGAGCGCTACAACCGACCCATCGCGCTCGCTGCGGGCGCGATACACGACGCCCATTCCTCCTTCACCGAGCGGTTCGACGATTTCGTACTGGCCGATCTGAACAGGGTGGGCGCTCACGGCGTGGCTCCGCGAATGGTGTCGCGCACACGCTAGCACGGAAACGGGCCATGAATCGCACGAAGTGCCGGCCAGCGCCCGCTTGCGGGCGTCATGGCCAGGCGAACGCGCCGCTCCAAGCCGGGCGGCAAAAGAGGCGCCGGGTCTGCTATAAGTACGGCGTGAGCCGAACCAAGATCATGACGCTCGACGAGTTGGCGGCCGAGCGTACCAAGCTCAGACAGGCGGGCCTGCGCGTCGTCTTCACGAACGGCTGCTTCGACCTGCTGCACCCGGGACACGTGCGGTACCTGACACTCGCACGGTCGCTTGGGGACGTGCTGATCGTCGCGCTCAACAGCGATCGGGCCGTTCGCCAGCTGAAGGGACCGACGCGACCGATTCTGAGCGAGGACGAACGCGCCGAGGTCGTGGCCGCGCTCGAATGCGTCTCGTACGTCACCGTCTTTGACGACGTCTCGCCGCGTGACGTCATCGTTGCGGTATCCCCGGACGTGCTCGTCAAGGGCGGCGATTGGGGCATCGAACACATCATCGGCCGCGAGGAGGTCGAAGCGGCCGGCGGCGAGGTGCTGTCGCTCCCGTTCGTCGAAGGCTGCTCCACGTCCGACATTGTGGAGCGTGTCGCGCGGCATGCGCTCGCGAGCGACACGCCAGAGGGGTCGCTTCGCGAGTGATGTCATCGGTCGGGCCAACTCTCGGGCCGCTGCTCGAGCGCGGGCTCGACAGCCCGGCGATACACCTCCTTGCCGACGATCTGAGATCGGGACGGCGCGTTTCGATCGCCTCGGGACTCGTCGGGGGAGCCCGCGCGCTCGTCCTCGTCGCACTGCAGCGCGCGACCGGCCGACCGTTCTTTGTGATCGCGAGCGACAATGCCGCGGTCGAGTCGCTGCGCCGCGACCACGAGCGACAATGCCGCGGTCGAGTCGCTGCGCCGCGATGTCGAGTATTTCTACTGCGCATTGCATGGTGTCGCGTCGGCAAGCGACGACGTCCTGGCGCTGCCCGATTCCGAGGCCGATCCGTACGACGGCACGTCACCGCACGCCGAGATTCTCGAGGAACGCGCGAACACGCTGCTGCGGCTCGCCCGCGGGTCGGTGCCGATCGTCATTGCGAGCATGCGCGGCGCCTGCCGGCGCACGATCGAACCGGACGCGATCATCGACCTCGCGATCGAACTGGTCGTCGGGACCGATTACCGGCTCGAACAGATCGTCGACACGCTGATCGCCGCCGGCTACGTGCGCGAGGACCCCGTCGCATCGGTCGGCGAGTTCTCGACGCGCGGCGGCATCCTGGATGTGTTCCCGCCCGGGCGCGACGAGCCGTATCGCGTCGAGTTCTTCGGAGACTCGGTTGAGTCGATCCGTTCGTTCGACCCCGAGACGCAGCGATCCACTGACCGGTTGCGTTCGATCCTCGTTGCGCCGATGCGGGAGCAGCCCGATCGGCGCCAGACGCTGATGGCGTGGGCCGACGCTGCGGGCGACACGTGGACCGAGCCGCGATTCGGGCACGACCTCAGGCCAAAGCTCGCTGCTGCCGAACGGGGCGAGAGCTTCCCGGGGTGGGAATACCTGACGCCGCTGGTCGAGCCGCTCGAGGCCATGGCGCTTGACTACCTCTCGTCGCGCGCAGTCATTGTCGTCGACGAGCCCGCTCACATTGAGCAGAGCGCCGCGCTTTTTCGGAGCAGGCTCGGCAAGCGCTATGCGGACGCTGTCGAGAACGGCGAAGTCGCCATCGAGCCCGATTCACTCTTTGTGCTCGGCGCGCCGTTCACCGACGCGGTCGCGCGGTGCGGACGGCTCGACCTCCGAATTCTCGGCAAGGCCGCCGCGCGGATCGACGCGGAATTCGAACTCGACGGCGGAGGCTCGCCGCTCTTCTACTTTCCGCTGCCCCTCGAGGCCGAAGACCGCCACATCGCGTCACAGGCCGCGCCCCGCTACCACGGCCGGATCGCCGAGCTCGCCGCGGATCTCGGGCGCGCGATGGACACCGGGTCGCCGCGGCTGCTCGTCATGCCGAGTCTCGGCGTTGCCGAGCGCGTCGTCGAGATGCTTGCCGAGTACGACGTCAACGCCCGGCTCGCGCCGGAGCTCACGCCGAGCGACATCGCGTCCGACACGGTCCACCCTCTCGTGAGCGTCGGGCGCCTGGCGACGGGTCTGCATCTGTCGGCCACGGACCTGACGGTGCTCGTCGAGACCGATCTGTTTGCCTCCGCCGATCTGCACGCGGAGCAACGACGGGCCACAGCCCGCAAAAAGGCCCGCTTTTCGGCGTTTCTATCGGACTTCCGCGACCTGAAGCCCGGCGATTTCGTGGTGCACGTCGATCACGGTATCGGCCGGTTCGGCGGGCTCGTGCAGATGCCGGTCGGCGACAACCGCGGCGGAACGCGGGAATTCATGCTTCTGACGTATGCGGACGAGGCCAAACTGTATGTCCCGGTCGAACGTCTCGATCTCGTCCAGAAGTACTCGGCCGCCGAAGGTCACCAGCCAAAGGTCGATCGCCTCGGCGGAACCTCGTGGGAGAAGACGAAGGTCAAGACCACCAAGGCCATGCGCGACATGGCCGAGGAGCTTCTGAAGCTGTACGCCGAACGAAAGCTCGTCGGTGGGCACGCGTTTGGGTCCGACGGTCCGTGGCAGCGCGAGTTCGAGGACGCATTCGAGTATCAGCTGACCGAGGACCAGGACGTGGCGGTCGCCGACGTGAAGCACGACATGGAACAGTCCGTTCCGATGGACAGGCTCCTGTGCGGCGACGTCGGGTATGGGAAGACCGAAGTCGCGATGCGCGCGATCTTCAAGGCGGTGACCGAGGGAAAGCAGGTCGCGGTCCTTGCTCCTACCACCGTGCTGGTGTACCAGCACTTCAAGACGCTCTCGCAACGATTTGCGGCGTTCCCGGTCACGGTCCAGATGCTCAGCCGTTTCCGGTCGCCAAAGGAGCACAAGGCGACCATCGCGGCGCTCGGCGCCGGCTCGGTCGACATCGTCGTTGGAACGCATCGCTTGCTGTCCAAGGACGTGCAGTTCAAGGACCTTGGAATGGTCGTCGTCGACGAGGAGCAGCGATTCGGCGTCGGTCACAAGGAGCGCCTGAAGCACCTCCGCAAGCGCGTCGACGTGCTGACAATGTCCGCGACGCCGATTCCGAGAACGCTGAACATGTCGCTCGCCGGGCTTCGGGACATGTCAGTCATCGAGACGCCGCCGCGCGATCGGCTTGCGATCCAGACCGTCGTCGTGCCGTTTTCTGAGAACGTCATCCGGAGCGCGGTCGAGCAGGAGCTTGCACGCGGTGGACAAGTGTTCTTTGTGCACAACCGCGTCGAGACGATCTTCACGATCGCGGACCTGATAGCCCGAATCGTGCCTTCCGCACGGATCGGCGTCGGTCACGGACAGATGGACGACAAGCAGCTCGAGGACGTGATGTTCAAGTTCGTCAGCCACGAGCTGGACGTGCTCGTGTCGACGACGATCATCGAGAACGGCATCGATATCCCGCTTGCGAACACCATCGTCATCAACCGGTCTGACACGTTCGGGCTCGCGCAGCTCTACCAGTTGCGGGGGCGCGTTGGCCGGTCGAACCGCCAGGCGTTCGCATATCTCCTGATCCCAAGCGAAGCGGAGCTCACACCGATCGCGCGAAAGCGCCTTGCGGCGATTCGCGAGTTTGCCGACCTCGGCGCCGGATTCCGGATCGCGGCGCTCGACCTCGAACTTCGCGGTGCGGGAAACCTCCTCGGAGGCCAGCAGTCCGGGCACATCAACGCGGTCGGGTTCGATCTCTACTGCCAGATGCTCGATCGCGCGGTCCGCGAGATGAAGGGCGAGCGCATCGAGGACGAGAGCCCGACCGCCGCGGTAAACCTCGGCGTCGACGTTCGGATACCGGACGACTATATCTACGACATCAATCAGCGTCTCAGGACGTACAAACGAATCTCCGCAGCCGCAACGGATGCGGCGCTCGACGAGATCCGGTCCGAGATCAACGACCGCTACGGCCCGGTGCCCGAGCCAGTGATCAGTCTGCTTGGGTACGCGCGCGTCCGCAATCGCGCGACCGAATTGGGGATCGGTTCCGTGGATCTCGATCGCGGCAAGATCTCGCTGAAACTGGACGAGCGCTCTCGAATCGATCCGGACCTGCTGCTCGAGCTGATCTCGGATCCGGATTCGAGGTTTACGTTCACTCCGAGCGGGATGCTCCGGTTCACGCTGGACGAGCTTCCGGCGGACGATCAGGCCGCGATCGAGACGGTGGAACGACTCTTGCGGCGGCTCGGAGGGCCAGTCTAAACTGCTCTGTTGGTTCGGGGCGCACTTGTCCGAATAGTCTGTTCCTGCAAGGAGTACTTCATGAAGTTGGCATCAGCGGCGCGCGGCGCGCTCTGCGCACTCATCGCGGTAACCGGGGTGGCATCGACCGGATTTGGCCAGCAACAGCAGCTCGTTGAAGAGGTTGTGGCGCGCGTCAACGCAGAAGTGATTATGCGATCCCAGTACCTGGAGGTCGTGGAGCAGACCGAGCGCGAAATCCGCGAGGCGTTCCCGCCCGACGAGGCCGCCAAGAAGATCGCCGAGATGCGGCCCAAGATGCTCGATGCGATGATCGACAACATTCTGATCGTCCAGAAGGGCCAGGATCTCGGAATCGACGTCGAGGCGGACGTCAATGCGCAGTTCAAGCGGCTTGCCGAAGCGCAGCAGATGACGATCACCGAGTTCGAGGACGCGATGCGCAAGAGTGGCGTCGACCCCGCGGACGCGCGTCAGCGCGTGCGCGAGCGGCTGGTCCGCGACCGCGTCATGAACCAGGAGGTCTACGGCGCCGTCTATCGCGGTTTGACCGACAAGGAGAAGCGCGATTACTACGAGGCCAACAAGGACAAGTTCATGGAGCCCGGCGAACTGAAGCTCTCCGAGCTCTACCTGCCTGTTGAAGGCCGATCGTTCACGGAGATCGAGGCCAAGGGCCGCGACATCGTGATCGCAGCGCGAACTGGGTCGTCGTTCGCCGACCTGGTCAAGAAGAACGGCGATCCGTCGCGTCCTTCGTATTCGAATGGCGGATCCCTCGGTTCGTTCAAGTCGGCTGACGATCTTGCGGCGCCTCTGGCGGCTGCCATCAAGAATCTGCAGACAGGGCAGGTCACCGACCCGATCCGGATGGCGGACGGCGTGATCATCATAAAGGTCGACGAGCGCCGTGAAGCGGCGGCCAAGCCGTTCGACAAGGTCGAGCAGGATGTCGCGCTCGCCATCGTATACGACCGGAGCCAGGAGGCCGAGGCGGCGTACGTGAAGGAGCTCCGTCGCGCGGCGTACATCCACGTCAGCCCTGAGTACGACGTGGTGGCCGCGGCTCCGGCTCCGTCGGCGACGCCGGACAAGCAGTCACGAGCGCGGCGCGCGGCGTTGGTCGCGCGTCGCGCCCCACGCACATGCGGCTCGATCTGTTCCTGAAGCACAGCCGGCTGGTGCCTCGGCGTCCCGTCGCACAGGAGATGTGCGATGCGGGCGCGGTGACCCTCAATGGTCACGTGGCCAAGTCCGGGAAGTCGGTTTCGATCGGCGATGAGATCTCGGTCAAGTATCGCGGCCGGCAGACGACGGTGCGTGTGCTGACCGTACCGGCTCGGCCGCCCTCAAAGGCAGACGCCGCGGGCCTCTACGAGCTCACGTCAGTCACGACCTACGAGTGACCGCTGCGACGGAGCAGTCCCGGACCGTCTACTGCCGGTCCTGAAGCGCCCGCGCGTTCTCGGCCATCTGCTGCGCATCCTTGAGCGACGCGATCGCGATCTGGGTGGCCTGGTCCGTCTGCACGAAGAACTGGTTGCCGGCCTCGGCGCCGTACGCGGCCGTGATCAGCTCCTCGCGAATACGGTTTCGGACGTAGTCGAGGTTCGCGGCGATCTGCGCGTTCGTCAGCGGAAAGTCCTGCTGGCGCGTGGCCAGGAACTGGCGGAACGCGTCGATCACGCGATCGGAGATCTTGTACTCGTCGCCGCGCAGCACGTGACCATAGTCGACCGTGTCGATCCGGTAGTCGCGAAGCCCCGGGATCTGGCCGGAGACAAGGTACCGCGCGAACTCGAACGTCGCGCCGAGAATCCGGCCGCGAACGGACGACGCATTCTGCTCGGGGATCTTGACGTCGGGCGTGATGCCTCCGCCGCCGTACATCCTGCGTCCCAGATCCGTGAGCACCGCCTCGCCCTGCGGCTGGTCATGGTCCGGAAGCGAGCTCGTCCGGTGCAGGTAGTAGTCGTACATCGAGATGTTGGAGTAGTCGCGCTGAATGGACCGCCCGGTCGGCGTGAAGTACTTGGCGGTCGTGAGCGTCAGTCCCGTCTCGAAGTTCAGGTCGAACACCGTCTGCACGAGCCCCTTGCCAAAGCTCGTCTCGCCAACGACGAGCGCGCGATCGTGGTCCTGCAGTGCGCCCGTGACAACCTCGGACGCCGATGCCGTGCTGTTGTCGATCAGCACTACGAGCGGCATCTTCTCGGGCGACTCGTTCTTTGAGACGTACACGCGCTCGTCGCGGGAACCGCCGTCGCGCGCGCGCACAACGAGAATCCGCTGGCCAGCCGGCAGAAACCGCTGAGCAACCTTGATGGCCTCGTCGAGCAGCCCACCCGGATTTCTTCGCAGGTCGAGGACCAGCTGTTCCATTCCCTGGCCGCGCAGCTCAGAAATCGACTGCGCAAGCTCGGCGTCCGTCGTGCTGCTGAAACCGGCCGTCAGCCCAACGTATCCCACGGTCTGGTTGATCATGAAGGAGTTCCGCACCGAAGGCAGCGGAACCGATTCGCGGACGATGTGGAACGTCACGGGGTTCGGAACCCCGACGCGCTCCACGCTGATGTCGACCGACTTGCCGAGCTCGCCGCGGACGTTCGCGACGACCTGGGAATAGGACATGTTCTCGGTGGTGCGGCCGTCGATCGCGACGATCTGGTCGCCGTACCGCAGCCCCGCCTTTTCGGCCGGAGTCCCGGGCACGGCCGACAGGATGAACACCTTGCCGTTGCGCGGGTTGATCGTGACGCCGATGCCGATCAGGTGGCTCTGCTGCTCGTTCTTGAGCTCGCTGAAGTCCCGCGAGTCGAAGAACGTGGAGTGCGGATCGAGCGTCCTGAGCATGCCCTGGATGGCTGCCTTGTTGATGGTCTCGATCTCGTACGAGCCGGCGTAGTTCGTCGACACGACGTCGAGCGCTTCCGAGAAGCTCGCCTGCACTCCCTGATCGCTGATCCCCGCCACGCCTGCCGGCGATGCCGTTCGGCCCTGCCGGTCCATCACACCGCCGCACACGACTGCCGCCGAAAGCGCAACGGCGCCGGCGACATAGAACTACCGATCACGCAACCACATGAAGAACTCCAGACGAAACTATAGCAGCAACGGCAAAGGGCCGCACCTCGTCGAGATGCGGCCCCGGGGTCCCGTCGGCGGGATGCTTAGAACGTGTAGCGGTAACTGACCGTGACGCCCCGACCGGGACCTTGTATGCCCCAGCTGATGCCCCGGTATCCCTTGTCGCCGATGTTCGAGAAGTCGATGAACAGGTCCGACCCCTCGCCGAACCGGTATCCGCCGCGGACGCCGAAGATACCGTAGCCCGGAACGGTTGTGAACAGCGGCGCCGAGTCCTTGGAACCGAGCAGCCGATGCTGAACCTCCGACAGCGTCTCGCCGGTCGGCAGAAGGACGTCATCCGAGGTGCCGTAGACGTTGTCCGGACCGGGCCCGATCAGCCCCCGCACGCGAGCGCCGTTGTTGAAGAACGATGCGATGCTCGACGTGGAGCGCTTCGCTCCCGTTCGGCGATCCGAAATGTCGAGCGACGACAGACGGTTCTGGCTGTCCGCCAGTGTCGTGTAGGCCTCGACCCACCATCGGCTCCCCGGCTGTTCGTATCGCAACCGCATGAAGCCGGTCGCCGGCGGCGTGCCGCCTTCGATGTTCGGCGCCATGCCGAACTCATCCTCGGCGCGGATGTACGTGAAGTTGCCGGCAAATGTGAAATCGCGCGAGATCTTGACGAGCATCTCGCTCTCGAACCCCTTGATGTTGGCCGGGCCGAAATTCGCGCGAACGAGCACCGGAGCGCTCGACGCGGCTACGAACACGACACCGTTCGGATCCTGGCTGATGATCTGCTGCCCGCCAAGGTACAAACCGACGGCTCCCTGCGGGAGTATCAGCGACTGCTTGGTGATCGTGTTGTTGAAGTCGATGATGAACCCGGTCGTCGAGAACTCGAACCGGTCGTTTGCGTAGCGGACGGCAAGGTCGTAGTTGTTTGTCCACTCCGACTCGAGCTGCACGACCGGTTGACCACTCGAAACCGCAGTGTCGTCGGCGGTTGTACCGACGGACGCTCCAAGACCCGAGACGTCGGGAGCCGAGACTTCGTAACCGTCCCCGGTCAGTCCGAGCGTCCCGAGATCGGTGATGTTCGGCGCCCGGTATCCGCGGCTGTAGTTGAACGCGATGCTGAGCGGCGACACGGGCGTTACGACCACGCCGGCACGGCCTGAAAAATCGCCGGCGCGCAGACTGTCACTCGGCCAGAGCGGCTTGCCGTTTACCAGCGGGCTGTCGCACGAGCACGACTCATACGAGGCGACGCTGTACCTGAGCGCTCCCGAGAATCGGAGCTTCGTGGGAATCGCGTCCCAATTGTCCTGAGCAAAGAAACCGTACTGCAGGTATCGCGCCTTGTTGGGCACGCGCGGCCGCGACGGCGTGACGGTTCCCGACGACGGGCTGAACGAATACGCGGGCGCATTCACGTGCTCGTGGTAGAGATCCGCGCCGAGCAGGAAGTCGTTGTCGTGCGGGAACAGCTTGGTGAGCTGGAAGCTGTAGCCGTAGACGTACGTCTTCTCGTACTGGCTCGTGATCGAACCGAGCGGGTTTCCGTTGCCTCCCTGGTTGACGCGCTCTTCGCGCTGGGCGTTCAGCGAGAACGTCGTGGTGAACGTGTCAAAAAACCCGAGTCCCTGTCGGTAGTAGCGCCCGTAGAGAAAGTCGAGCATGAAGTTCCGCAGGTCCGCGCGCAGGTTCCCGTCGCCGCCAAGCAGCTGGTCATAGCGCTTCCCGCCGTCCTGCTGGCTGCGTTCGTATCGAACGACGAACTGGTCTCGGTCCGTGGGCGCGTAATTCATGTGAATCGCGCCGCCGTACTGTGTGAACGCCGAGTCGGGAATGCGATCCTCGCCGAGGATGTCGGACGGGAGTCCAAGAAAACGCGTGACGGCTGCGTGTCCGTCCAGAATGCCGCCCGCCCGAAGCGTGTTGATCCTGCGGCTGAACACGTTTGCAAGGAGTCCGAACTTCGTCGTGCCGTACGCCACCCGGGCGTTGCCACCGAACGAATTGTCGGGGCTGTTGTAGAACGTGCCGATCTCGCCGGTCACTTCAGGCTCGGTTGCCGAGAAGAACGGAACGCGGTTCACGAGATTGATCGTTCCACCGAGTGAATCCGATCCGTACTGGGCGCTGCTCGGTCCGCGCAGGATCTCCATGGCACTCAGGCCCGACGGGTCGTTCATGTTAAAGAACGTGCTGATGCCGCCGCGCTGCGTCGACGTGGTGTAGCGAATGCCGTCGACGTAGACGTTGACGTTCTTGCCGGTCAATCCGCGAATGAAGATGCCGCCGATCGTCGGACTCGTGCGCTGAAGCGCTACTCCGACCTCTTCGTTGGCGGCCTGAGCAAGCACCGACTTTGCACGCATGCGGATCTGGTCGTCGGAGATGATGTTGACGGCCTGCGGTATCTGGGCCGGGATGCCAACCTGGCCGGCCTCGGCCGTCACAGTGACCTTGTCCGTGATTGGCGCGACAGGAAGTGTCAGGTGCAGCGACGACGCGGCGTCGGAGGGAACGTCCACGGCTATGCGAACGTCGCCGTAGCTCTCGCGTCGTACCGTCAGAACGTACGAGCCGGTCTCGACAACCGTGATTTCGAAATGGCCCTGGTTGTCCGTGACCGCGGCCTGGAAGGAGGCCTGCTGCGCGTTCGAGAGCGACACGCGTGCGCCCTCGACCGGCGCGCCAAGAGCATCCACGACAGTACCGGATATCGAATTGCCAGGCGCTGCCTGCGTTTGGGAAACAACCGACGATCCAGCCGCCAGCAGCAGAAGGCAGACCATCGACAGACGAATAGTTGCAGTTCTCATCATGAAGTGTGTGAGTCCTTTATATGAGTCTCGGGGGGGGGTGGGCGCTTCTGCGCTTCCGTTGTTGTGTTGTGTGTCTAGCGCGCGATCTGTTCGATACTCAGTACGGGGTGGATCTCGAACCAGTTGTGATCAGCCTGCGGATCGAAGCGGCTGACGCCGTAGACGCGCACCTTGCTGCCGACAGCCGGCGGATCGATGTGAATCGGATCGATCACTTCGCAGATGATGAACTGGTCCTGTTCGCCGAGTTCGTCGACGAGCTTGAACATCAGGTCGCCGTCCTCTTCGTCGATCCTGACCTCGGCAACCTTGCCCTCGGCAACGACATGAGGCCTGGTGTTTGCCTTGATATCGCTCACCGACACGGTCTGGAATCCATCCTTGTCGACAGGACCGGATTCGACGGCAAGCTGCGGCGCTCCATGCGTCAGGGTCCGCGGTCCAAACAGGAACCAGCCGTTCACGCAGAGGACCGTTGCGGCAATCACCCATCCGGCGAGCGCCCATCGCGATACGCTGACCGTGAGTCGCGGCACCGCAGGCGTCCAGCGTGCACGCGGCGGGTCGACGCGCGCCACAAGCGCCGCTTCGATGTCGTCCCATCTGTCCGAAGGCGAAGGAATGCGTGTGAGCGCGCGTGCGAACGATCGGCCGTCCCGGAGCGCGAGCGCAGTTTCGCGGCACGACGCACAATCGACGAGGTGCTCCTCGATCCGTGTAACGGCCGATGGCGAAAGCTCGCCGTCCACGTAACGCACAAGATCACGTTTCAACCCAAACCTAAGACACATCATGGCATCCTTCCCTGCGTGCTTCAGAGAACACGCTTGAGCAGATGAAGCTTTGACTGAAGCTCCGCGAGCGCCCGGTGCAACCGCGACGCAACGGTGCCGCTGGCACACCCCAGCACATCGGAGATCTCGTCGTACGAGAGCCCCTCGACAAACCGCAGGACGACGACTTCGCGCAGCTTTGGCGACAACTCGAGCACGGCCTGCTGCAGGATCGTCTGCCTCTGGCCCTGTGCATAGAACTCGTCCGGCAGCACCGAACGCGCGTCGATCTCGTCACCGCTGCCAAGAAGCGCCTCGAGCGGAACGCCGGGCGGGCGCGAACGCGCCCTGACGTTTCGCGCCTCGTTGATCGCGATGCTGATGAGCCACGTGCCAAGGCTCGACTCGAACCGGAACCCGGGCATTGCCCGGAATGCCTTCAGAAATACCGTCTGAACAAGATCTTCAGCCTGGTTGCCGTCGCCGCACGTGAAGAACACTACGGAGTGAACACGATCCCTGTAACGCTCATAGATCGACCTGAACGCCGATGTGTCGCCGGCCCGCACGGCGGCGACAATCTCGCTATCATTCAGGTCGGACCTGAGTTGTTGCTGATCCATCTTCGAAGATTTGCCTGGTTCGAAATTATTAGACCCAGGACGCCGGATTTTCTTCCAAAAAAACGAACGGAGCGGAAGCCGGCACTCGAGCCGGCGTCCGCTCCAGAACATGGACACGACTGGCGAGGCTGCGCCCCGCTCGAATCGCCTACCTTTCGATGGTCACCAGCTCGCCGAAGATCATCTCGGAAGGCACCGACGTGCCGTCGGGACGATGTGCGATGACGCGGAACATCGCCGTGCCCGCATAGTCGGCCGGAGCCGTCCAGCTGAATGACTGGGTCTGGGACGTGCCGATCGACGTGAAGTGCGCGCCGCGGTCGTAGGACACGAGCACTTCGAACGATCCGACGTTGTCGACGGTGCTGTTCCAGTCGATGGTGATCACGGTGCCTGCAGCAGCCTTGGCCGGCGCGTTCACCTTGATTCCCTGCGGCGTCTTGCTGCCGCGGACGATCTTGAATGGCGCCGACTTCTGGACGTTCGGAACTTCGTGCGGGAAGTTCGTCGTCTCGCATCCGTAGTGGATGTCCAGGACGGCGCGGTCGCTTGCCACATCGGGAACCGTCCACATGTAGCTGCGGACCGCCGGGTCGAGCGCAAGCGTCAGCCGCCGATCGTTCGTAGCCCCGCCGTCGAGCGACAGATAGATCTCCTGCTCGCACCAGGCTTGGTCACCAGACGGCGTCACGTTGTATTCCCAGCGAATCTCAACCTGATCGCCCGGATGCACGACCGAACCCTTGGACGGGTTGGTCATCGTAATCCTCGGCTTCTGGCGAACGCTGCGCTGCGCCTGAGCTTCAGGGACAACACACAGCGATGCGACAACAAACAGCCCCGCGCACAGAACCGACACGGTGAATCGAATACTCTTCACGTGAACCTCCAGGAATCTTCGAAGATGGCCGAATGATCTCAAAACCAGGCAATGGCGAGAGTCACCAGTCTAGTGCCGGAGGCACACAGGGTCAAGCGCGTGGATACGCATGAATTTACAACCGTCCAGATCGGCTGGATGGATGAAAAAGGGCGGGTGGACATGTCTGTCCACCCGCCCGGTGTGCGTCCTCGGAAAGCCGTTCCGGCCCCGTCGGATTGTGCTTCTAGAAGCCGTCCATCCCACCGCCGGCAGGCATTCGCGGCATCTTGTCCTCGTCGCTCTTGATCTCGGCCACGAGCGCCTCGGTCGTGAGCAGCAGGCCGGCGATCGACGCGGCATTCTGCAGCGCCGTGCGCGTGACCTTCGCGGGATCGACGACGCCGTCCTTGACGAGGTCCGAATACTCCTCGGTTGCGGCGTTGTAGCCAAAGTTGACCGTCTTGTTGCTGCGGATCGTCTCGACGACCACCGCACCCTCGACGCCGGCGTTGTTCGAGATCTCCCGAACGGGCGCCTCCAGCGCGCGACGAACGATCGAGACGCCGATCTGCTCGTCCTCGTCGTCGAGCTTGAGGTTGTCGAGCGCCTTCTGCGCGCGGAGCAGCGCGACACCGCCGCCGGGAACGATACCCTCTTCGACGGCCGCGCGGGTTGCGTGCATCGCATCCTCGACGCGGGCCTTCTTCTCCTTCAGCTCGGTTTCGGTTGCCGCGCCGACCTTGATGATCGCCACGCCGCCCACCAGCTTGGCGAGCCGCTCCTGCAGCTTCTCGCGATCATAGTCCGACGTGGTCGTCTCGATCTGGGCGCGAATCGCCTGGACACGGCCCTGGATGTCGGCCGCACGGCCGGCACCCTCGACGACGGTCGTCGAATCCTTGTCGATGACGAGCCGCTTGGCCCGGCCAAGGTCCTCGGCCTTCACGTTCTCGAGCTTGATCCCGAGATCCTCCGTGATCGACTTTCCGCCCGTCAGGACCGCGATGTCCTCGAGCATTGCCTTGCGGCGGTCGCCAAAGCCCGGCGCCTTGACGGCGCAGACCTGCAGCGTGCCACGCAGCTTGTTGACGACGAGCGTTGCGAGCGCCTCGCCCTCGATGTCCTCGGCGACGATCAGGAGGGGCTTGCCCTCGCGCGCAACCGTCTCGAGCAGCGGCAGAAGGTCCTTCATCGACGAGATCTTCTTCTCGTGGATCAGGATGTAGGCGTTCTCGAGAACGGCCTCCATTCGCTCGGGATCCGTCACGAAGTACGGCGACAGGTAGCCGCGGTCGAACTGCATTCCTTCGACGACCTCGAGCTCCGTGTTGAGCGTCTTGGACTCCTCAACCGTGATGACGCCGTCCTTGCCGACCTTGTCCATCGCCTCGGCAATCAGGCTGCCGATCGTCTCGTCGCCGTTCGCCGAGATCGTGCCGACCTGGGCGATCGCATCGCCCTTCACCGGCTTGGACATTTCGTGGATCTGGGCTGTCGCGGCAGTAACGGCCTTGTCGATGCCGCGCTTGAGCGCCATCGGGTTGGCTCCGGCGGCAACCATTCGGATGCCTTCGCGCAGGATAGCCTGCGCAAGTACCGTGGCCGTCGTCGTGCCGTCGCCCGCGACGTCCGACGTCTTGGAGGCGACTTCGCGCACCATCTGCGCGCCCATGTTCTCGAGACCGTCCTCGAGCTCGATCTCCTTGGCAACCGTCACACCGTCCTTGGTGATCGTGGGGCTGCCGAACTTCTTCTCGATGACGACGTTGCGGCCCTTGGGGCCGAGGGTGACCTTGACGGCGTCCGCGAGGATGTTTACCCCGCGAAGAATCGCCTGACGAGAGTTCTCTCCATGAATGATCTGCTTAGCCATAATCTATGCTTCTCCTCCTCGCAGGCTACTTGCCGCCCTTTGCCTTGCCGGCACGCTCAATGATTCCGAGGATCTCGTCCTCGCGCATGATCAGAAGCTCCTCACCGTCAAGCTTGACCTCGGTGCCGGAGTACTTCCCGAACAGCACACGGTCGCCTGCCTTGACGTCCGGCGCGACACGCGTGCCGCTGTCGAGCAGCTTGCCCTTGCCGACGGCGATCACTTCGCCCTCCTGGGGCTTCTCCTTCGCCGTGTCTGGAATGTAGAGCCCACCGGACGTCTTGGACTCATTCGCATCGATGCGGCGAACGATGACGCGGTCGTGCAATGGTCGAATCTCTGCCATTATCGCTTCCCTCCGTTTCCTTCGATTTGCTTTTGGTACTCGAATTCATGTTGCGGCATTGCCGCCACTCTCGCGGGAAGCTGCCTTGTTAGCACTCACATCGCGAGAGTGCTAATACTATGAATGAGCGGGACCCGTGTCAAGCCTCCGATTCGTTGCAACAGAATCGCAAAACTCGTGGATCGGGCGGTTACCGTCCGCTTGGCGCATTCCTGGTTTGGGGGTACAGTACAGGCCTCTCCCTTTCACATCGACGACGGATTCCCAGGAGGGGCCGAAAACCCATGACACTCTGCGAGAAATGCGCTCAGCTGCCGAGCCGGTTCGATGGCCTCCCGCCCGACGCCGCGACGGCCCACCTCGGACCCGAGACGCGAATCGGTGCGTCGACGCCTCATTTTCCCAAGAAATACCTGCGTACATGCCCGATCTGCAACGCCAAGTGGGGCGTCGCTCACATCTCGTCGTGGGATTCGAAGTGGGTCAAGCTCGATCACGAGCCGTCATAGACCGTCACGCGCGGCGACCATCCAGACACAGAAAAGCCCGGGAGTGGAGTTGTTGCACTGGGTTCTCGGTAGGAAAAGATAAGGCTGGGTTCCACGTCCCGGGCGTGAGCTGCAGGTCTTGGGGTCTGCAACTATTCTGTTAAAGATCGAGGGCACGCGGTTGCGATCTCGCAACCGGGCCTGAAGCGACATCCTAGGTTTCCCATTGATATTTGTCCAATGAATTGTTTGAATGCGATGAATTGGAATTCCGAATGTGGACCCGGGATGGGCACCGATGGAGATCAGACAGCTCGAGGCATTCATCGCGATCGCCGAGACCGGCAGCTTCACTGCCGCGGGTGAGCGCGTCAACCTGACCCAGTCGACGATCAGCCAGCAGATCAAGGCGCTCGAGGAGGAGCTTGGTGAAGCGCTGTTCGTGCGTGGCGGTCGCGGGGTTCGGCTGACGCACGCCGGCGAGGAGCTGCTGCCTCGCGCGCGGCTCGTGCTGGATGCGCTCGACGAGATCGCGAGCGTCTTCCGGACCCCTGGCCGAAAGCCGCGCGGCAGGCTCAGGGTGGGCGCCGCTTCGATGGCGACCGCGTACCTTTTCGCGCCGCTCTACGAGCGGTTTATCTCGTC
>JBGAKX010000084.1:0-22009 GCA_044224215.1 Blastocatellia bacterium | reverse complement strand
GTCGGACGGCAGGAACCACGTCGGCGAGCGACGCAGGGTCGACGACCTCTCCGATCTCGGTGCGCACGGACTCTTCGAACGGCACGATACCAATCTCGGAATAAGCCGGATTGTTGATCTTGCGCTCCGTGTCGACAAATAGCACCGGTCGCTCGAGGCCAAACGCATAGTCGAGCGCCGCCCCCGACCAGTCGCTGATCATCACATCGGCGCGGTGGAGCGATTCCTGGGACGCAATGTCGGTTTCAAGTGAGAACCGCGACTCACGATCAAACGCGGACCGCAACTCGTCTATGACAGACGGCGACTTGCGGACTGTCATCGGATGCGGCCGCACGATAACCTCAAAGCCGCTCCGGAGAAGCAGATGCGTCAGTTCGACGCCCCGCGTTTCGAGAAGGCACGTGGGTCCCCATGACGGGGCGACGAGAGCGCACAGCGGCTGTGATTCCTCGCTCGGTCGATGCTCAACTCGTGACCGACGCGTGTCGAGGATGGAATCGAGGCGACCATACCCGTGCGGCACGAGCTGGCGTGGCGAAAGACGGCGATGGTTCTCGGTCGCGCGGATCTCGGCAACGTGGTGCGGGCCGACACAGAAAATTGTGTCGTACCTGTCAAACGCGCCTCGCCGATAGATCATGTGTGTGCTGACCATCGAATGAAACACGTACACGTAGTGCACGTTGTGAGCTCTCGAGCGCTTCAGGTGAAACGTCTCGAGGTCGGGCATCGTCATTACGACGATGTCGGCGACCATGCCAGTGAACAGGTAGGTCCTGACACTGGCTTCGCCGATGTAGAAAGCATCGAATCGGTCATGCGTCTCGTCGAGTCGCGGGTCATTCGCACTCGATGTCAGATAACACACCGGCAGGTCGCAGCTTGCGAGGAGCGATCGAACGATTGGACCGAGGTGTTCCCACGAGGCATTGTCCTCCGCATAGAAGACAATCCTGCGCCTGTCACGTGGAAGCTTGAGGAATCGGCGAGCGCCGCGCCATGCCTTCAGGAGGTCCATCGTCGTGGTGTCTAGTTCCCTTCAGCTGTTCCGTCCCCCGGCACGACCCTGCAGAAGTCGGCCAGACGACCGTTCTCCTGGAGACGGTTGTAGGCTTCCAGGTCGGAAAGGGAATCCACTTCGAGCCATCCTCCGCGGACGGGTTGGGTGCGCAGCGGAATTCCGCGGTCGATGGCCAACTGGAGAAAATCGGTCATGTAGAGTCCCGTTCTCGTCCGGCCGGCGAACCGAAATGTGTCGTCAAGCGAGTCATAAAGGTCCGTCAGCGCCGTGCAAAGCCGGGCATCGATCTTGATCAGCCCCATGTACTGTGCCTCGATCTCGTTAAGCGACGAAGGCCTGCGGCCAAGCTCGATGACGTATCCATTGGCATCGATGCGCATCGTCTCAGCATCGCTGAGCGGATTCTCAAAGCGAAGAGACCACAATTTGAGCCAATCCAAGTCGACGGTCGTGCAGAGCGGATCGTTGCATGCGAGAAGCGAGGTCACAACGTCGGATTCGAAGACGAGATCACCATAGGACACGAGCACGTCGTCACTGCCGTCGAGCAGATCCGCTGCGCACATGAGCGAAGCGACCATGTTCGTCGACTCGAACTGTCGGTTGACGCGAACTTGGAGGTTCGGAGTTCGAACGCTCTCCGCTCGATAACCTAGTACAACGGTGACGTCGTGAATGCCTGCGCAGCCAAGTGCGAGTATCTGATGATCGAGAAGGGTCCGTCCCGCGAGTTCCACCATGCACTTGGGGCGATCGTCCGTGAGCGGGCGAAGCCGTGATCCCTGTCCAGCAGCGAGGATGATCGACCTCATAGTCCCGGACAGTGAAATAGCGCGGTGAGCAGTCGTGTGTCCATCATGCTGACGGGGGCACGTTCCGGATGCCACATGATCCCCCACTGTGGCAAAGACCTATGCGAGACCGCTTCGACCGTTTCATCCTCTGCCACGGCTGCGATGGCAAGACACGCGGGAATGCCGACGCCATGCACGCCATATCCGTGGAAACTGTTCACGACCCTGCCTTCATCTATGGCCAGATCCGTGAGGCCCGTTCCGATGATTCGATGCGTCGACGACACGTGTCCGCTCACGCGCGTGATTGTGCCGCCATGGAATGAGACGAGATGCTGCATTCCCCGGCACACCCCGAGGACCGGGAGGTTTCGCACCGTGCATAGCTCGAGCAGACCGCGCTCGAAACGATCACGCTCTGGAGCTGTACAGTCCGCATTCTCGACGAATGCAAGATCGTTGCCTCCAGTCAGAATGATCCCGTCGAGACGATACTCATCGAGCGCAATCGCCGGATCTGCAAGGAGATTTGGGAGAGACACAGGCAGGAGATCCGCGCTTGCGAGAGTGGGAAACCACGACTGGTCAAGACAGTCGCGACGCTCACTTCGACCCGCCACGACTTCGACGCGTTGAGTAAGCCCGATTCGCTTCACGCACATTCAACCGACGGGATCACGACTCGTGGTCCGCGCCGTCGTTTTCCTTGGTCCTGCTGCGGCCCGCGACGAACGCCTTGAGGCGAGTCCAGTAGAGTCGGACGGCCACGAGCAGCTCCTGCAACGGCGCCAATCACAAGCTGGATCAGCACGCTGCCGCTGCCAGGATCGACATATGCCAGAAGCGACGAGACGACGGGAGAAATCATTTCAGTACACAAGCCACGTTGTGGTTTCGCCAGCCAGGAACAAGATCAAGCGAGCGCCACAAGTCTGCGGACGCTGCGCTGCCGTGCAACGACGGGGTCCGGTGAGCAACGGTCAGTGATCTCTCGGCGGGATTGGCTCGAGCTGATCTTCCGTCACCTCGGTGAACATGTACGGTGTCGACCAGCTGGCGTAGTAAGTCCTGTCGAGGCAGGCGCTCAAGGCCGGCGTCAAATAGGCCATCGAACAGCAACCGAAAGGAGTTCACCGGGGACATCGTAGGATAAAGCTGTGATGAGACACTCTGTGGAACAAGGTAGGCGTTCAGGATACTCGCTCGCTCCCAGAGCTTGGAGTTCTCCATCCGCTCATGATCATAGAGGGATCCCCCTCCGTGATCGCCCTGGAGAATGATGACCGGCCGATTCTCCGGACCGGCTGCTGCGAAATCGCGTCGATCGCTTCAAGCAACCTTGCATTGACGAACCTGACCTGGGCGGCATAGGCACGCTGGTACACCTCATGGGTACCCTTGAAGTGGGATCCGTCATTGATACTGGCCTGCACTGGAACATTCGGCACGCTGCCGTTTTCGTCAAAGACGAACGGCGGGTGCGGGCTGACAATGTGGCACATGACGAAGCGCGGCCGGCCAAGATCGGGCACGGCCGCAAGGGTGCTGAATTCAAACAGGACGCGCCGGCGTTGATTGGCGACAGTCTCGTCGCCGCCACGGCTGAGGATGTCCGAAAGGGGCGTGAGATTGAGCAGTTCTGTCTCGAACTCTCCAAACGCAATTACGCCGAGGTCAAGCTCGCGATCCACATTGGGATTTGGGGATGTTGATTCTACGCCCGAGGCAATGTTGATCAGTGCGTAACCGCGGTCTCTAAGATAGGCCATTGCCCAACTGTTCTTCACTAGTTCGGTGACCGGAAGCCGGTTGTCCGTGCGGCCGTAGCGCATCGACAGATCGTCGAGATACCTGCCGTTCAGCGAAGCGGCAAGTGACGGGAGCGTTTGCAGGTAATTGGGCCTGCTCTTGTCCGCGACATAGAACCCTCGACTTGTAAGCTGGGCGAGGAACGGGCCATTGTCGACCCCGTATACATTCTCGAGCACGTCGGCCCGAGAGTACCCGTCAAGAATCACGTAGTAGATGTCCGGTCGAGCAGCCTCAGCCCTGCCATGCCTCGTTTCGATACTCACCGACTTGGTATGGGGCCAGGCAAAGAGGAGCCCGTGCCAAGCGACCGACACAATTGGCATGACGCACACCGCAACCGCGCAGATGGCGAGAACGCCGGCAAGCGTCTCGTAGCTGCGGCGCGTGAACCGCGTATAAAGTGCAAACACGACAACGACAGCGATCAGCAGCAGATGCACTGCGCGAGACGCTCAAGTATCGTGCTAGTAACATCTGCGTCGAGCCGCGTGACGTACGGAAAGAACACACGGTAGAGGTAGAACAGAGCCACGTACGCAGTGCCGACTACGGCACCCTTGGATGCCGACCGGAAGAACGCCGACCACAGCCCAAATACTGCAAGTCCGCCAAATGCTGCGAGGGCCACGGGAACAATGACACGAGAAAACGGGACAGCTCCCCGCGTTGTGCGAGTAGAACGACAACACGGGGAACATCGCAGCGAGCATTGGCAGCGATGCTGATCGAGCAATTCGTCCGAGATTCGTGATTTGCCGAGGCGGAGTTTCAGCGTCCGTCGTCATTGTTCGTGAATCGGCCCGGCCAGCAGAGGCTGGACGGCAGGGCATGGAATTTATCGGACCACGATGAAACTTTCGCGGCCGATTCGGCCCGAGTCAAGTCAAAGCGCAAGGCGTTTCCTGTAGCACGAGTCGCCATTGGCCACCGTCCAGGGACCACACAGATGTCGAACGCACCAACTGATGCGCAAAGGACATACCCTTTGACGTTCCCTCAACGGTTACTCGATATGTCGCGACGTACGCGCCTGGTCGCAATCGAACGCTCAGGTCGTCAATCGCATACGTCACCATCTGCATGCTCGAGCGCTTCAAGAAATTCGTCATGCGTGCGTAGCGTGCCACGTGGTCCGACATCGATCGCATCCCGGAGCGATGATCTCAGCGAGTACCGTCCGATCTCGTGCGACGAAGGCGTCCCACAGTCGGCGCTCTTGTGCGAGCGCCCACTCGAGCACCTCATCGCGCCTCCTCGTCCGGCACTCACCGCTGCCATGGCGCTGCGGACGACTGCGGCGCAAGCGTCATCAGACGGCGGCTGACGTTGATCCGGACACTCGCCTCCGGACACAGTTCGTGCAGACGCTGCGTCAGCTCGGGCGTCATCGCAACGCGGACGAACGAGTTCGGCTGGACCCTCGCGATGGAACGATCCGGCAGCTCGAGCGCAAACTCGACGTCGCACTCGCCGCGCGAACGATCGAGCAGTTCGTGCAGCCGCGACACCTTGTCGGGGGTCAGCGCCGCCGTTGGCGCGCAGATCACGATCGAACGGGCCTCGCGCTCACGCAGGTTGTCGAGCAGCGCAACCTCGTCCGCGATGATCGACGTCGCGCCGTCGTCCGTTCGCTCGAGCCGTCCGCAGACGAGCACCGCCGCCTCGTTCGAGACAAGGCGCGCCGACTTTGAGAACGTTTCGGGCCAGCAGACCACCTTGACCGATCCGCTCGCGTCCTCGAGCTGGAACAGCGCAAACCGGTCGCCCTTCTTTGTGTTGCGCACCGTAAGATCCGCGATCAGCCCTCCGACTCGGACCGTCTCGCCCTGCGACGTCGTGGCGAGCGATTCGACCGACGCGGACGCGAACTCCTCGAGCGCCTCCTTGTGGTGCGCGAGCGGGTGGCCGGTGATGTAGAACCCGACCGTCTCCTTCTCGCCCGTCAGGATTTCGCGCTGCGACCATTCCTCGAGATCCGGCAGCCGAATCTCAGCCGGCATCGCCTCGCCTCCCATCACCGCGAATAGTCCGACCTGCCCCGTCGCGCGGTCGCGCTGTGCGCGCGCGCCGGATTCGATCGCGGAGTCGATGACTTCGAAGAGTTGGCGTCGACGCGCTCCGAGCGAATCGAACGCGCCAGACTTGATCAGGCACTCGAGGATTCGCCGGTTCACCGCGCGCGAATCGACACGCTCGCAGAAATCGTGGATCGAAGTGAACGGCCCGCCTGAATCGCGCGCATCTACTATGGCGCCGACAGCGGACTGCCCAAGCCCCTTGATGGCCGCAAGCCCGAAACGGATCGTGTTTCCCATCGGGGTGAACAGGTCGGTGCTGATGTTCACGTCGGGCGGGAGCACCTTGATGCCGGAGGCGCGCGCCTCGCCGATGTACCGGGCCACCTTGTCGGTGTTGTCGAGCTCGTTCGAGAGGACGGCCGCCCAGAAATGCGTCGGGTAGTGCGCCTTCAGGTACGCGGTCTGGTACGCGAGCAATGCGTACGCAACGCTGTGCGACTTGTTGAACGCGTAGTCGGCAAACCCCTCGAGCATCTGCCACAGCTTCTCGAGCTTTGTCCGATTGTTGCCGCGGGCCTCGCCTTCGTCCAGAAACCGCTTCTTGTGCTTGTCCAGCTCGTCGCGTTTCTTCTTGCCCATGATGCGGCGCACGATGTCCGCCTCGCCGAGCGAGTAGCCAGCCAGCGTCTGGAACAGGGCCATGACCTGCTCCTGGAAGACGACGATTCCGAGCGTCGGGCCGAGGATGTCCTGCAGGGCGGGGAAGTCGAACGTGACCTTCTTGCGTCCGTGCCGGCGGTCGATGAAGTCGTCCACCATGCCGGAGTCGATCGGGCCTGGCCGGTAGAGCGCGTTGAGCGCCGCGAGATCGTCGATGCCTTCGGGCTTGAGCTTGCGGCAGATCTCGCGCATCCCCGAGCTCTCGAACTGAAAGATCGCTTCCGTCCGGCCTTCGACAAAGACCTTGAGAGCACTCGCGTCCTCGAGCGGGATCTTGGAGAGGTCCAGCCGCTCGTCCGTCTCGCGCTCGATCGTGTTCAGACAATCGGAGATGATCGTGAGCGTCGTCAGCGCGAGGAAGTCCATCTTCAGCATGCCGGTCTTCTCGAGATCCGACATCGCGTACTGGGTCGTGATTTCGTCCTTGGCCGACTTGTAGACGGGAACCAGCTCGTGGAGCGGCGTTGGCGAAATGACCACGCCCGCAGCGTGTACCGACGCGTGCCGCGAGCAGCCCTCGAGGCGCTTGGCGAGATCGATCAACTGCCGGACCTGCGGGTTGCGCTCGATCTCCTGCTTGAGCTCGGCGTTCAGCTCGATCGCATCCTCGATCGATACGTTGCGCCCGCGGATCGGCGGCGGGATCATCTTGGCGATCCGGTCTACCTCGCCGAACGTCATCTCCAGCGCGCGACCGACGTCCTTGATTGCGGCCTTCGACGCCATCGTTCCGAACGTGATGATCTGCGACACGTGATCGCGGCCATAGTAGTCGGACACGTACTTGATGACGTCGCCGCGGCCGCGCACGCAGAAGTCGATGTCGATGTCGGGCATCGAGACGCGTTCGGGATTCAGGAATCGCTCGAACAGCAGGTCGTACTGCAACGGGTCCACGTCCGTGATCTTCAGCGAATACGCGGCGAGCGAGCCGGCGGCGCTGCCGCGGCCCGGTCCCACGGGGATGTTCTGCTCCTTCGCAAACCGGATAAAGTCCCACACGATAAGGAAATAGCCCGAAAATCCCATCTGCGAGATCACCTGCAGCTCGAGCTCGAGCCGGTCCAGGTACTCGTCGCGCGAGTGCTTCCGGTTCGGGAAGTCGCGAATAAACGTCTCCCACCGCTCCTCGAGGCCAAGTCGCGCGACCTCGGCGAAATACGAGTCGACCGTATGGCCGTCGGGCACCCGGAACTTCGGCAGGTGATTCTCGCCCATCGGAATCTCGAGCTCGCACCGCTCGGCGATGCGGGTCGTATTCTCGAGCGCCTCGGGGAGGTCGCGCCCGAACAGGTTCCACATCTCCTCCTGTGACCGGAAGTAGTGGTCCGGGCTGTAGTGCATGCCCCCCTGGCTGAGTGGCTTGCCGGTTCCGATCGACAACAGTGCGCTGTGCGCGTCGTAGTCCTCGCGGTTCAGGAAATGCGAATCGTTCGTCACGGCAAGCGGAATACCCGTACGCTGCGAGATCTCGAAAAGGCCCTTGTTGACCCGGTCCTGCACGTCGATGCCGGATTGCTTCTGCACCTCGAGGAAGTAGTTCCCCTGACCGAGAATCTCGTTGAAGAGCAGCGACTGGCGCTCGGCCTCGTCGAACTGTTCGTGCATGACGAGCTGTGACGGGACACCCGAGAGGCACGCCGACAGACCCACGAGGCCTTCGCTGTGCGACGCCAGCAGGTCACGGTCGATGCGCGGCTTGTAGTAGTAGCCTTGCGTGTAGCCGTAACTCGTCAGCTTGACGAGATTCCGGTAGCCGGCGAGGTTCGTCGCGAGCAGGATGAGGTGGTTCATCCCCTTCGGCCGGTCGGGTTCCCCCCGGTCGGTATGGTTGCCGCGGGCGACGTAGACCTCGCACCCGACGATCGGCTTCACACCGACCTTCTTCATCTCGTTGAAGAACGAGATGGCGCCGAACATGTTGCCGTGGTCGGTCATGGCGACCGCGGGCATGTTCAGTTCGGCGGCCCGGGCGGCAAGCTTCTTGATCTGAATTGCGCCGTCGAGGAGGCTGTAATCCGTGTGAAGGTGCAGGTGGACAAACTGCTTGTCGGCCATGGAAACCAGTCCCCAGATCGATCCAGGTAAACCCCGAACGCTGTTCAGTACGTGTGATCCCGCACTGTAGCACAGCGCACAGCCGCCTACAAGTTGTGTCCGAAACCCCAACAACGTCAATATCTTGGGGTTTGCGAGTCGGGCGTGGAGCCCGGGCCTACTCGATGTTCAGCCGCTTCTTCTTGAGCAGCAGGCCCTGTCGGCTCAATCCGAGCGCCTTTGCGGCGTGCGTGATGTTGCCGCCGTTGCGCGCGAGCGCGCGGGTCACGAAGACGCGCTCGACCGCGGCCGTCGCCACCTCAAGGTTCAACTGGTCGAGAGCCACGAGTATCGAAGGATCAACCGTCTCGCCACTCGGCTTGGCCACGGCCTCGGCGCGACCGATCTCAGGCGAGAAGTGCTCGGCGAGAATCATTCCGCCCTCCTCAACCATCGCCACCGCTCGCTCGATCTCGTTTCTGAGCTGGCGAACGTTACCAGGCCAGGCATACGACTCGAGCCGTTCCGCCGCTTCGTTTGCGAGCACCGCCTGGCGCCCCTCGCGCTGGAGCACCTCCTTCAGGAATCGCTCGGCGAGGATTCGAATGTCCTCACGCCGTTCCCTGAGCGGCGGGACGTTCACGCGAATGACGTTCAAACGGTAGTAGAGGTCCTCGCGGAAGCGGCGCTCGGCCACGAACTCCTCGAGATTTCGATTCGTCGCGGCAATGACGCGGACGTCGACGGTGATCGGGCGGTCCTCGCCGAGCGGCTGAATCTCGTGCTCCTGCAGGAACCGGAGCAGCTTTGGCTGGACCTCGAGCGCGATCTCGCCGATCTCGTCGAGAAACAGCGACCCGCCTTCCGTTGCGCGCGCCACGCCGACCCGGTCCGATGTCGCGCCCGTGAAGGCTCCCTTGCGATGGCCGAACAGGCGCGACTCCATCAGATCGTCGGGCACCGCGGCACAGTTGAACGGAAGGAATATCTTGCTGCGGCGCGCGGACTCGTGGTGTATCGCGCGGGCGACGAGCTCCTTGCCGACGCCCGATTCGCCCGTGATCAGCACCGTCACGTCCGACGACCGGATGCGCCGGATCTGGTCGATGACCGATCGCATCGCCGCGCTCGCCGCGACGATTCCCAGCGGGGAATCGTACATCTCGGTCGCAACGCGCTGCGCCGGCTGCTTCCCGAGCGCGGCGGTCGCACGCAATGTGCACACCTCGAGTCCCTGTTCGACGAGCTTGAGGAGTGAGTCCAGGTGACCGATCGCCGACGACGCATCGGCGGTCGTGTAGAGCATGAATCGCCGCGGCGCGTGCTCGCGGCGGTCGGTCAGGAACTTCACCTTAGCGCCCGACTCCGGCAACTGGTGCTCGGTCAGGTACCGGACCGCCTCGCGCGCGGCCTCGTACGCGTACTCGCGGTCGCAGCCGCGCGCCGTGATCAGCTTGAGGTCGTTGTCGTTCATCACCTCGAACAACACCGCGGTCTGGCTGGTCTCGTCGCGGATGATCGTGGCGAGCTCGCGCAACAGCAGTTCGTGCGACGACGTCGCGGCGACGAGCCGCTCGATGATCAGCGCGTCGAGCGTGAAGACCGAGGGTAGCACCGTCGACAGCGTTCCGCTTTGGCGCGTTGCGGCGAGGACCTCCTCTGCCTCCAGTCGTGCGCGCTCTGCGTGGAGCTCCGAAAACGTCCGCAGCGCGCGCTTCAAGTGGCTCGACGCACGGACCTTGTTCGCGGTTCGCGCAAGGACGCGGCCCATCTCCAGATGCGACAGGGCCGCCTGATAGACATAACTCGTCGACTCGAAGATCGAGATCGACTGAGCGAGCGCGCTGATGGCCTCCGTGAACTCGCCGAGCCCCGCGCGGAGCCGCCCTTCCGCGCGTGCCAACAGCCCGGAATGGTACAGGTTGGGCTGTTCGATCAGTATCTTGACCGCGCGGCGCAGATGTTCGCCGGCGGTGTCGCGCTCGCCCATGGCCAGCGCAAGCTCGCTGAGCGCGATCAGAGTCTCGGGCAGCGTGACCATGCGGCCCATGCGCTCCTCGAGTTCGAGACATGTGTTGAAACAGACCATCGAATCGGCGGGACGCCCGGCCGCGTGGTGGATGTAGCCGAGCGTGAGCCAGCAGTCGGCCTCCGCGGACTTCAGGTTGCGCTCGCGCGCGAGCGTGAACGCGCGCATGGCGGTTTCCATCGCCTGGTCGATCTTGCCCTGGTACAACTGAAGATCCGCCAGCGTGAGGAGAACGGTCGACTCGCTGCGCTTGCTCGAAGACTGGCGAATGTACTGCAGCGACGTCAGGAGCGCCGCCTCTGCGCGCTTCCACTCGCCAACGGCGAGCAGTGCATCGCCGAGGTTGTTGTACGCGAGCGCGAGAAACCGGCGGTCCTCGACGAAGGACCAGTGCTCGATCGACTTTTCGTAGTCGGCGATCGAGCGGTGCACGTCGCCGCGATCTGTGTTGATGAGCGCCATGTTGTTCAACAGGCGCCCCATCAGCAGGTGATCGCGCGGCTTGAGTGACGACGTGCCCTTCAGCAGTTCGAATCCCTTCAGGCAGTCCTGCCGAGCGGCCTCGGGGCGGCCCTCGACGTTGTCGACCATCGCCAGGTTCCAGTACGTGCTCGCCAGTTCGTGTGGGTCGCCGTCGGTCGCGTGGCATTCGAGCGCCTGCATCAGGTGGTCGCGCGAGATCGCGTACTCGTCGAGCATCCAGTAGACGTACCCGAGGATCCGGTGCGCCCGTCCGCGCGAATAGTCGGTTCCTGCGGCCCGCAGGCTGTGGTTCGCGAACGTGATCGAGCGCGGAACCTCGTTCACCCACCGGTACAGGCTCGCGAGCTGCAGCCACAGACGCGCGCTCGTCTCGCTCGAGAGGTACGAATGGGCGTTCGGATCCTCGTACTCGACAAGGATCGAGAGTGCTTCGTCGAACTTGCCGGCCATCTCGAGCGACTCACCGATAGCTCCGCGCAAGGCCGCACGCTCGTCGGTCGTGAGCGTCGGATCCCCGAGCAGGGCAAGCGCACCGTCACGTTCCCCGCGATCGATCGCCGTGAAGACAGCCTCCAACCGATCGGACACGTCGCCGTACGGGCGCGCCTTAGAGGTGGTCATCTCGATGGAGAACTCCTGGCCGAGTTGTGCCTCCGAGACCGCGTGGGAGCCGCAAGACCGACGGAATTGTGAGTGCTGCGAAATCGCGGAGGAGGGAACCGGCCGATTATAGCATCGACAGCCCGAAGCGGAACAACAACGCTACTGGGCCGATGCGTCCTCCCATTCGGCGAGGAATCGCTCGAGACGCTCGCTGGCGTGCGCGCGCGCCTCGATCAGCGGCGCGAGCTTCAGATGATCGCTTGCAATCTCCCGCCGGGCCATCGCGGTGTCGATGTCGGCGATCTCGGCCTCGATCTCGGCGATGTCGGTCTCGATGTCGGAAATCGGCCTCGTCGACGTCCGTTTGGGTTTTGCGGCAGCAGGTTTCGCCTCGTCGGCAGCGCGATCGGCGAGCTTGCCGGCGCGCTGGGTTTCGCGCTCGCTCGCGCGCCGCTGCGCGACGAGATCCGCCCACTCGGAATACGATCCCTCGAAGACCTCGGTCCTGCCATCCTCGATGCTCACGAGCCTGTTGCAGATGCGATCGAGAAAGTACCGGTCGTGCGAGATCACGAGCAGCGTTCCCGGAAACTCCTCGAGTGACTCCTCCAGCGCCTCGCGCGCCGGAATGTCGAGGTGGTTCGTCGGCTCGTCGAGCATCAGCGTGTTCTTGCCGCCGGCGATGAGCTTCGCGAGCGACAGCCGGCTGCGCTCGCCGCCCGACAGGCTCGCCACGCGCTTGAACACGTCGTCGCCCGAGAAGAGAAACCTCGCGAGATAGCTGCGCAGCGCCGGATCGTCGGCGCCCGGCATTGCGATGCGCATCTCCTCGATCACTTCGTGCGTCGGATCGAGGTCGGACAGGTGCTGGTCGTAGTACCCGGTCGACACGTTGTGACCCCAGACGAATTCGCCCGCGACTGGCGGCACGTCGCCGAGGAGGGTCTTGAAGAGCGTCGTTTTGCCGGTGCCGTTCCCGCCGACGATTCCGAGGCGATCGCCACGCTCGACCGTGACGTTCAGACCCGCGGCGAGCGTGACACCCGGAAAACCGATCGCCAGCTCGTCGGTAACCAGCACTTCACGGCCGGTTCGCGAGGCGGCGCCAAAGCCGAAGCGGGCCTGGCTCCGGTCCGTCACGGGACGCTCGGCCCGGTCCATCTTCTCGAGCAGCTTCCGACGCGACTTGGCCTGCTTGGTCTTCTGGCCGGCGATGTTGCGGCGAATGAACTCCTCGGTCCGTTCGATCAGCTCCATCTGCTCGCGGTAACGCTTCTCGGCGAGCAAGCGGCGCTCGTCGCGTTCCACGAGGTAGGCCGAGTAGTTCCCGTTGTACGACGCCGTCTTCCCGAGCTCGACAGCGATGATGCGGTTCGCCGTACGGTCGAGCAGAAACCGGTCGTGCGAGATGATGACGTACGCCGATCGATACGCGGCAAGAAACTCCTCGAGCCACTCGACGGCCTTGATGTCGAGATGGTTCGTCGGTTCGTCGAGCAGCAGGATGTCCGGCTCTTCGAGGAGGAGTCGGGCGAGCGCGAGCCGAGCGCGCTGGCCGCCGCTGAGCGTTGCGGCCTGCAGATCGAAGTCGTCGCGCGTGAATCCGAGCCCGAGCAGCACCGATTCGGCGCGGGCGTGCGCCGAGAACCCGTCGCGCTCCTCGAACCGGTGCTGAAGATCGCTGTAGGTCTCGAGGATCGTGTCGAGCTCGTCGCCCGCGACCGACGCCATCTCGTGCTCGAGGCGCCGCATCTCGGTCTCCATGTCGGCAAGATCCGAGAACACCTCGAGCGTCGCTTCGCGCACCGTGCCCGTCTGTTCAATGCCGACCTGCTGCTCGAGCAGACCGATGCGAAGACCGCGAATCCGGTCGATCTGTCCGGAGTCCGGGTCTTCGACGCCAAGCAGCAGCTTGAACAGCGTCGTCTTTCCGGCGCCGTTCCGCCCGACCAGGCCGACGTGCTCGCCCGGGTTGATCTGGAACGTGGCGTCCTCGAGGATCGTGTGCGCGCCGTAGGCCTTCTTGACGGTGTCGAATCTGAACAGCATCGGGTCAGGTGCAACGGTCGCGGTTCATTCCGCGACGAAAGGCGAGGCGCGCGCCAGACCGGCTGGCACGCGCCTCGAGGTGGAAGGTTGGCAGCTGGAATCCTGCCGCTACTTCTTGTTCCCGTTCGCGGCGGCCGGTGCAGGCTTTGCAGCCTCGTTCTTGGCCGGAGCTGACGGCTGGGCTTCAGGCTGCGCCGCAGGCTGCGCCGGAGCCGTCTGCGCAGGTGCGGGCTGAGCCGGTGCGCCGGCCGTGGGCTGCGTAAGCGGGGACGGACGCAGCGCGCCGAACGTGTCGGGATGCTCGATGATCTGCGACGCGATGATGTTCTTGATCGTGGCAGATCCGACGGCATCGATGACGAGCGCGCTCAGCACGACCTGCTTGCGCTGATCCGTGATCGTCTGCGCGATCTGCTGCTTGACCTCGTCGAACGTGAGCTCCTGGTTCTGGTCGCGCTTGCCGTTCAGCTTGAAGATGTGCCAGCGGCCATCCTGCGACTGGATCGTCCCCGTGATCTGGCCGACCTGCAGAGCGCCGAGCTGTGCGAGGATGTCCGGCGGGAACGTCTGCTTCAGCTGGGCTTCGGAGAAGAACCCGATCGACCCGCCCTGGAGCGCCGTCTGGTCCTCGGACCGCGACCGCGCCACGGTGGCAAAGTCCGTCCCGCTCTTGAGAGCCCCGGAAATCTCCTGGGCCTTCTGCGCCGCCGCGGCGTCGCCGACCGCGTCGTCGCGGGCGCCGTTGTTCGCGGGATCGACGATGATGTCCGAGAGCTCGAGACCCTTGGGCGCCGTCATCTGCGCCTTGTTCTCGTCAAAGTACTTCTTGACCTCGGCGTCGGTCGGGGCCGGGATGCTGGACGTCACCTTGTCCTGCAGCTTCTGGATTGCGAGCTGCCGTTTCATGTCGGTCTTGAGCTGGTCCTCGGTCTGCCCGAGGTCCTTGAGACGCTTCTGGTAGTCGTCCTGCGACATGCCGGACTTCTGGATCTGCGTCTGCAGCGCCTGCTTGACCTCGTCCTCCGTCGGGCTGACGCCCTCCTTCTGGGCGCGCTGGTACATCGCCTCTTCCTGGATCAACTGCTCAACGACCTGAAGCCGGGCCGCGGCGAGCGCGACGGGCGTCAGTTGAGGCGAGTTCGGACCCGAAGCCTTGATCTGCTGGTCGATGATCTGGTCGATTTTGGAGACCGGAATGCTGATCCCGTTGACGGTTGCGGCGACGTCGTCGGACGACGACCCGGGCGCGCCGCCCTCCTGGCAACCGTACAGTCCGACGATCGAGGCGAGAATCGCCGCTGAGACGGCGAGAATGCTAAAGTTCTTTCGCAAGGTGCTGCTCCTTCCACTCGTTGACATCAATGATTTCGATCCCTATAATCCGCTGTTTTGATCCTGAAGCACGTTCGCTACCGGAGGTACAAGCAATGTCGAAGCGCTGTGAGATCTGCAACAAGGGGCCCATGTTCGGCAACAATGTCAGTCACGCGAACAACAAGACGCGTCGTCGGTTTGAGCCCAATCTTCAATCCGTGCGTGCCCTCGTCAACGGCGTCGCGCGCCGCGTCAAGGTCTGCACCCGCTGCCTGAAGGCTGGAAAGATCATCAAGGCCGCCTAGCCCTCCGACGAATCAGATCCGGCCCCGCGCGGTGCCGGAGACGACTGCGACGCGCCGGTCACAACCTGCGCCACGAAGTCGATCTCGACGAGAACGCCGCGCGGGAGACCAGCAACCGCAACGGTTGCGCGGGCCGGAGGCTCTTCGGAAAAGAACCTCCCATACACTTCGTTCATCGCTCCAAAGTCCGCCATGTCCGTCAGGTAGACCGTCGTCTTCACGACGCTCTTGAACGACGCACCTCCCGCGGCGAGGATCGCACCCGCGCTCGTGAGGACACGTTCGGTCTGATCACCCACACTGCCGCCCGTCAGCTCGCCCGTCGCCGGGTCGATTGCGATCTGGCCCGACACGAAGAGCAGGTCTCCGGCACGGATCGCCTGGGAATACGGGCCGATCGCCTTGGGAGCTTTTTCCGTGTGGATCACCTGTCGCATCAACTGTCTCCTTGGGTGCGCGGGCCTTACTCGGGCTTCGCCTGCTTGGGCGCGGGCTTGCGGCGCGCAGGTCGCGACGCGGGCTTCTTCTCGGTCGCCTTGGCGGCCGGCGTGCTCTTGGCCGCGGCAGCCTTTTTGGGCGCCGCTTTCTTTGCCGGAGCCTTTTTGGCGGTGGCCTTCTTGGCTGCCGGCTTTGCAGCCTGCTTCGGCTTTGCGGGCTTTGCGGCCGGCGCAGCTTTCGCCGTGGCAGGCTTCGGCGCCGTCTTTGCCGCGGACGCCCGATCGATCTCCTCGCGCATGTGCTCGGATGCCTTGCTCGACACCGGATCCGCATCGTCGTGCGATGCGATCGCGCGACGGTTGTGATCGAGCATCTGTTCGATCAGCATCGGCAGGATCTCGTTCTCGGCGACGAGCCAGTCCTCGGACGGGTGCGCATCACGGATGCCCCGTCGTTCGAGGAAGACGTCATACGCGCGTGCCGCGATCATTCGGCGCACTTCGGGGTCGGCGATCAGTTGCTCCTTGAGCTGGTCGATATCCACGATCTGTCGTCCTTTCTAGCGGGAAACGACCGACCCGGCCGTTCCTTGCCCCTTTTCTGTCGAGTCGGAATCCGGCTGCCAGCGCAGCACGGGCTTGCGCGCAGCTGCCGTTTCGTCAAATCGTCCGACACGCGTCCGATGCGGAGCAGACTTCACGAGCTCGGGATCCGCCTCGCACTCTTCCGCGATGGCGCGCATCGACGCGATGAACAGGTCGAGCTCTTCGCGGCTCTCGGTCTCGGTCGGCTCGATCATGATCGCGCCGTGTGCGATCAGCGGGAACGACATCGTCGGCGGATAGAAGCCGTAGTCGATGATTCGCTTCGCGATGTCGCTGTTCTTTACGCCAAACCGCTGCTGCAGATGGTCGGTGAACACGACCTCGTGCATCACGTTGCCCTCGAAGCCGATCGCATACACGTCTTGCAGGTGATGCTTGATGTAGTTTGCGTTCAGCACAGCCGTCTCGCACGCCTCGCGAAGACCGTCCGGGCCGAGCGTGAGGATGTACGAGAGCGCGCGCACCAGCACGCCAAAGTTGCCAAAGAACGCCCTGACCCGGCCGATCGAATCGGGCCGGTCAAAGTCGAGCCGAAGACGCCCGTCGGTTTCGCGTACGACGCGCGGGACGGGAAGGAACGGCGCGAGCTCGTCGACGACGCCGACGGGACCCGCCCCAGGGCCCCCGCCGCCGTGCGGCGTCGAGAATGTCTTGTGCAGGTTGAGGTGCATGCAGTCGACGCCCATATCGCCGGGGCGTGCGACGCCCATCAACGCATTCATATTGGCGCCGTCCATGTATACAAACCCGCCCTTGGCGTGAACGATCTGGCAGACCTTGTCGATCTCCTCCTCGAACTTTCCAAGCGTGTTCGGATTCGTGAGCATCAGCGCCGCCACCGACTCGTCCATGTGCTTCTCGATGTCGGCGGGATCGAGGAGACCGCGGCTCGTCGATGTCACGCCCTCGACCTCGTAGCCGCACATGATCGCGCTCGCCGGATTTGTTCCGTGCGCCGAGTCCGGAATGAGCACCTTCTTGCGGACGTTGCCGCGCTTGGCGTGGCACGCTCGAATGGCAAGCATCGCAGTCAGCTCGCCGTGCGCGCCCGCGGCGGGCTGCAGCGAGACATGTGGAAGACCGGTGATCTCGACAAGGGCGTCTTCGAGCTGCTTGATGACCTCGAGCGAACCCTGGCTGAGCGACTCGGGAAGCATCGGGTGCGCGTGTGCGAACCCTTCGAGCCGCGCGAGCGTCTCGTTGATCTTCGGGTTGTACTTCATCGTGCACGAGCCGAGCGGATAGAGCCCGGTGTCGACGCCGTAGTTCCACGTCGAGAGTCTCGTGAAATGTCGGACGACCTCGAACTCGCTTACCTCGGGCATGCCCGGGATGTCGCCGCGGCACAGCTCGCCGGGGACGAGCGACGTCGTCTCCACCGCCGGGACGTCGAGATCGGGCAGCTTGTAACCCTGGCGCCCGGCGCGCGAGCGCTCGAAGATAAGCTCCTCGGTTCGGACGATGTGTCCCGCGGCGGCCTGCACTTTCACGTCTTTTGCGCTCATGCGGCGTGCCTCCCCATCTCGGCCAGGGCCGATGCAAGGTCGTCGATCTGGCGGCGCGTAGCCGTCTCGGTCACGGCAATCAGGAGCGCGTCGTCCATGCCGGCGTAGTAGCGATCGAGCGGCAGTCCTGCCACGAACCCCTTGTCGACGAGCGCGTCGCGCAACGTGCGGGCCGGGCCCGGCGTCGTGATGACGAACTCGTTGAAGAACGGGGAACCGAAGCGGAGACCGAATCCGTCGAGCCGCGAGAGGCGGTCCGCGGCATAGTGCGCTTTCTGGAGGTTCTGCTCGGCAACTTCGCGGAGCCCCTTGCGGCCCATCGTCGACAGATAGATCGTCGCCATCAGCATGAACAGGCCCTGGTTCGTGCAGATGTTCGACGTCGCCTTCTCGCGGCGGATGTGCTGTTCCCGCGTGGAGAGCGTCAGCACGAAGCCGCGCTCGCCCCGCGAGTCGGTCGCGCGTCCGACGAGCCGGCCCGGCATCTGCCGGACGAACTTGTCTCGGGTCGCAAAGAAGCCGACGAACGGACCGCCAAAACTCATCGGAACGCCGAATGATTGTGCCTCGCCGCAAACGATGTCGGCGCCCGAATCGCCCGGCGTCCGCAGCAGCCCAAGGCTGATGGCCTCAGCGACCGCGACGATCGCCAGGGCGCCGGCGTCGTGCGCGGCGGCGCACACGGCATCGACGTCCTCGACCGCTCCAAAGAAGTTGGGCGACTGCACGACGACGGCCGCCGTGTTCGCGTCGACCGCGAGCGACGACAGGTCGAGCCTCCCGTCGGCAGTGAATCCGACCTCGGCAATGTCGACGTCAATGTTCCCGAGGTAGGTCTTGACCACGGCACGATAGTGCGGATGGACGCTCGACGCGATCACGATGCGCGTCCGGCCGCGATTGACCCGCAGGGCCATGAGCACGGCCTCGGCGACACCGGTCGAACCGTCGTACATCGACGCGTTCGCGACCTCCATGCCGGTCAGCTGGCAGACCAGCGTCTGGAACTCGAAGATCGCCTGAAGCGTTCCCTGGCTCAGCTCGGGCTGGTACGGCGTGTACGCCGTGTACCACTCCGACCGCAGCGCGAGATGATCGATGATCACCGGCGCGAAGTGGTCGTAGACGCCGGCGCCGAGAAACGTCGGCACCGACGTGCGGTTCCGTGCCGCGAGGTCACGCATGTAATTCGCGAGGTCGAATTCCGACATCGCCGTGGGAATGTCGAGCGGGCGATCGAGACGCAGGCGCTCGGGGATCGATTCGAAAAGGTCCATGATGTCGGGCACGCCCATCGATTCGAGCATGTCCGCGCGCTCTTCGTTCGAGCTCGGGATGTACCTCACGTGGTGTTACTCGCCCCCTTCTTCCTTTGCGTACGCCTCGTAGGCCGCAGAGCGCATCAGGCCCGCGATCTCGTCCGGATTGGCGATCTTGATGACGACCATCCAGCCGTCGCCGTGTGGATCGGTATTGACCGTCTCGGGCGTGTCGGCGAGCGCTGCGTTGACCTCCACGATCTCGCCCGCCACCGGCAGGTAGAGCTCGCTCACGGCTTTTACGGATTCGACCGAGCCGAATGCGTCACCCTGTGCGTACGTCGAACCGGCGGACGGCAACTCGACATAGACGACGTCGCCGAGCTGGTCCTGAGCGTGGTGCGTGATGCCAACGGTGCCTTTGTCGCCATCCACGCGAATCCACTCGTGGTCTTTGGAGTAGTAGAGGTCGTCGGGGTAGCTCGCCATGTTGTGTCTCTCCTGAGAAGTGTCTTGTGTCGGCCGCGCGCGGCACGTCACGTCGGTGTCAAAGCCTTGACCGCCTCAGTCAAACCGTTGCTGCCGCTTGTAGAACGGGGTCTTGACGACCACCGCGGGGACCGTGCGCTCGCGCACGACGATACCGATCTCGGTTCCGATCTTTGCAATGTCGACGGGCAGATACGCCAGACCGATGTTCTTTTTCAGGTACGGCGCGGGGCTGCCGGAGGTGACGGTTCCAACCTGCTCGCCGTCGACCACGACCTTGTACCCATCGCGCGCCGGGGCCCGGTCGAGCACCTCAAAGCCGACGAGCCGGCGCGTCAGCGGCCGGTCGACAAGCGCGTCGCGGCCGATGAACTCACCCTTGTCGAGCTTTACGACCCATCCGAGTGCCGCCTCGAGCGGCGTTGTGGTGTCGTCGATGTCGTTGCCGTAGAGCATGAGCTTGGCTTCGAGTCGCAGCGTGTTTCGCGCCGCGAGCCCGCACGGCTTGAGCCCGTCGTCCGTACCCTCGAGCAGGAGGGCGTTCCACAGACGCACTGCGTCGGCTTCGCGGCAGTAGAGCTCGAATCCGTCTTCGCCGGTGTAGCCTGACCGCGAAATGAAGGCTTCCAGACCTGCCACTTCGCCCATCACGGACCAGAAGCTCGGGATCTTGTCGAGCGGCGTGGATGTGAGACGCTGAAGGATGCGCTCCGCAACCGGCCCCTGGATCGCGATCTGCGCGTAGTACGCGCTCATGTCGACGACTTCGCAGTCAAAGCCCGATTCGTTCGTCTTGATCCAGTCGAAATCCTTCTTCGTCGTGCCGGCATTCACGACGAGAAAGATCTCGGTCGCGTTCATCCTGTACACGAGGAGATCGTCGACGATGCCGCCTTCGTGATTGAGCATCGCCGAGTACTGCGCCTGGTTGTCCTTCAACTGCTTGGGATCGTTGATGGTCAGGTAGTCGACGAGCGCGAGCGCGCCGTTCCCGCGGACGACGATCTCGCCCATGTGGCTGACGTCAAACAGGCCGGCGTAGTTCCGGACGGCGAGGTGCTCCGGGATCGGTCCCTCGTACTGCACGGGCATGTCCCAGCCCGCAAACTCGACCATCTTTCCGCCAAGCTTTCTGTGCGCGTCGTTGAGCGGGGTTTTCCTGATCATCTGAGCCGGTCACCTCAAAGCAAAATACGCCGCATCGGGCGTGTTTCCCACGTCGGAAAGAACCGCGAACGCTAGCACACGCCGTGCGCGACGGTCAAGGAATCGGGACTGGCTCGATCGGCCGCAAGTGCGCCGTCTGCAGGCTGTTTTGGCCGCGCACCGCGTCAGACGTCGATGGGCGACTGGTCGCTCGCGCTCGCACGGTCGGACGCCGCGGTCACCAGCCGGTTCCGGCCGTCATGTTTCGCTTGATACAGCGCGCGGTCAGCCGCGTCGATGAGCGATGCAGGGCTGTCTCCGTCGATCGGAAACGCCGTCGCAACGCCCAGGCTGACCGTCACCACGCCGCACGGCGACTGTTCGTGCTTCACTCCGAGCGCCTCGACCCGTGCCCGGATCTCCTCGGCGATGGCGACCGCACCGTCCGTGTCGCTGCCCGGAAGCACGACCGCGAATTCCTCGCCGCCGTAGCGCGCAACCAGGTCGCCGGCCCGCCGGAGGGTGTCGCTGAGCGTGCCCGCGACTTGCCTCAGGCAATCGTCGCCATACTGATGTCCCTTGGCGTCGTTGAGCGACTTGAAGAGGTCGATGTCGACCATCAGCAACGAAAGCGCGGTCCCGACCCGCGCGGCGCGGCGCCATTCCTGGTCGAAGCTCTCTTCGAAGTGCCGGCGGTTCGCGATGCCCGTCAGGCCGTCGAGATACGACAGCGTGCGCAGCATGCGATTCGCGCGCTCGAGATGGACGTTCGATTGCTCGAGCTCGGAGTTCTTTCGCTCCATCTCCTTCTGCAGTCGCGAGATCTTGAGCTGAATCTCGATTCGCGCGAGCACCTCCTCGAACTGAAAAGGCTTGGTGACGTAGTCAGCGCCACCCGTCAGAAACGCCTTCACCTTGTCGAGCGCGTTGTCGAGCGCGCTGATGAAGATCACGGGAATGTCGGCAGTGACCTGCTCGCCCTTGAGCTGCTTGCAGACTTCGTACCCGTCCATCTCGGGCATGTTGATGTCCAGCATGACGAGGTCCGGGATCGCCGACCGTGCGGCGGACAACGCGCGCCTGCCGTTCGTGGCAACGCGAACACGGTATCCGCGGTCCAGCAGCATCCCGGACAGCAGATCGAGATTGACGGGGTTGTCGTCAACGATAAGGATGTCGCCTTTTGAGGGGGTCTTTGCGCTCACGGCAGGCCTCTATCCTCGGTCCGCGTCAAGACAAGGCAGCAGTTTACTACAATTTGGCCGCGCGACGGGGTCGATCGGCCCGACGTCGGGGCCACGGCGCCGTCAAACGGCGAGAGGCGCCGAACCCGTCCGGCGCCTCTAGCTGTCAATCGTCGAGCGCCAAGGCGCTGAGCG